>NZ_JBRKIS010000021.1:0-103622 GCF_052983315.1 Sinomicrobium endophyticum | reverse complement strand
CCACCAGGAACAACTCCGGGTTAGGAATAGTGTTCTGGAAGGCGCAAGGGAGCTTCGTAAGGGCCATCCTCGGCTGGGTTGTAGGAAGCTCTATGCGGAGCTCAAGCCTACCGGGATGGGTCGGGACAAGACCGAGGCCTTATTGCTGAGTCATGGCTTTAGGTTAAAGCGCAAGCGCAACCGTTACCGTACCACTTATGGGGGGAAGCATTGGTATCCTAATCGGATCACTGATTTACAACTAACCGGGATCAACCAGCTTTGGGTGAGTGATATTACCTATATCGCTGTATCGGCTAAGAAGCCTTATTACCTGACCTTGATCCTGGATGTGTACAGTAGGAAAATCAAAGGCTGGAGTTTGTCAGCCACCCTGACCGCAGAGGATACTATAGTTGTAGCTTATAGGGAAGCCCTGGCCACGACTGCTAAAACCGAACGGAAACAACTCATATTTCATTCGGATAAAGGCAGCCAATACGTTTATAAGCGATTAGCTGAGTTACATACAGAAAATCAGGTACAGCCTAGCATGGGCGGTAAAGCCTGGGAGAATGCTCATGCAGAATCTTTAAACGGCATATTAAAAAATGAATATATCGATTTTGACCACTCCCATATCAGTTTAAAACAAGGGAGAATATTGATAAAAAAAATCGTAGAAAAGTACAATTATCAACGTCCACATGGTTCACTAAAAAATATGAAACCTGTAGAATTTGAAACCTTTGTTCAGGGGTTAACCCCTGAACAAAAACCGAGATTTAAGATTAATTATTAACCAGAAAAAAGGCAACCATATTCAGGCATGCCCAAACTTGTAACCTGTAACCTGCAACCTGTAACTAACAACCTGTAACCTGCAACCTGTAACAAAGAAACAATCCTTCCGGCTCCATCCCGATATCGGGATTCCTCAACCCCGAACCGCAAGACTGTTACCGCTCCTCTCATTGCTCATTTATAATGGTTTATCCTCCGGCGAGCGTTAAATCCTTTGGAATTGGGTATTTCTTGTATTAAGTTTGGTGTTTTTTAAAATACACTGACAATGGAAGAAATATCCTGGAATGATTTTGAAAAGGTAGAAATGCGGGTAGGGACTATCGTGGAAGTAAACGATTTTCCAAAAGCCCGGAGACCCGCGTATCAATTGGTCATAGACTTCGGAGAGACCATTGGCCGGAAAAAATCATCGGCACAGATCACCAGACGATATACAAAAGAAGAATTGCTGGACCGGCAGGTAATAGCCGTAGTTAATTTCCCCAAAAAACAGATTGCCAATTTTATGAGCGAGTGCCTTGTGATAGGCGCTGTCGGGGGAGAAGGGGACGTGGTATTGCTTGCACCCGATTTTAAAGTAGAGAACGGGCAGAGAATCGCCTGATGGTATTCCTCCGCCCGTAATAATTTTTTCGGAACCTTTCGTTTACATGAACTTATGGAAGTAAACAGCATTCATAAGTAATTTGTTGGTGCCAAACCAGAAAGCCCGGAAATTGGTGTTGTCGGTAAACAGTATGATTTTTCCTTTGCCCGACTGCTGTACTTTAAACGGCACCGAACCCTTCAGTTGCCCGAGGTTCTCTTCGGAGATATACCCGCTTACCAGGGGGGTATCTGTGTATTGTATAGGATTGTTATAGCTTTGCTTGTCCGGTTCCATAAAAATATTGGTGTTGCGGAACAGGGATATGCTGTTGTTTTTATACCCAAAATTTATAGGATGCGACCGGTCGGTATCCGCCTTGAATATAGCGCCGCCCGTCACCTGTGCCCCGCGAAAATCCCGTTGTTCCTCGTAGGAAACATTTTTGGCGGTGATATCTGTTTTTCGGAATTCGGCAGTTATAAATTCATTGCTTTTCAGCCAGTTTATAGCATTTCTGTAAGCGATAAGTGTACCGCCGTTTTTTACCCATTCCTGTAATTTTCCCTTAATGTTATTGTTCAGGCTGCCCCAGGTGTTAGTAAGGATAAAGACATTGTATTTATCCAGGTCTGCGCGGCTGAAATAACTTTCGTCTATTTTGGTGATGGGAATATCGTATCGCTGGTCGAACAGGTGCCATATTTCCCCCGCATCATAGGGAGAGATGCCATTACCGGTCAGGATAGCTACTTTAGGCATTTCCAGGGTGCCGAACTGCCCGCTGCCGAGATCTGTGCCTGTTGCGGAACCGGTAGATACCCCGTGGATATCTATATGCGACGCTTCGGCTACCTTCTGTAAAAACGTGTAGAGTTCATCGTTGCTTATATCCTGGTTGTGTACCGGGATCATAATGGTTCCGTAATCATATTCTTTACCTTCTATAGAAAAAATGCTTCTGCCCGCTTTTGCACGGATACCTTTCCGCAATATTTGATAAAGGGCTTTCGGGGTATAGTATTCGTGCCATTCGAACAGGTAAGCGTAATTGCTTTTGGCGGTAACACTGCCTTTTCGCAGGTGGAGATCGGTTACTTCTTCACCTCCGCGGGAAGCGTTTACTTCCGTATAATCCACATCAAATGCCAGGGGAAAGGTCCAGGATGAAATGTCGTAAAAGAGGCTGTCCGCAAATTCGGTGCGGGTCTCAAACATGGCATCTATGATCTTCATGTTCTTTTGGTTGCGGGGAACGACATAGCTGAACCCTTTTTTGTACGCTTTTCCTTTTTCCGTAAAATCTTCGGCTACATCATATACCCTGATCCGTTGTTTTTTAAGTATTTCCGCAAGGTGATAGGTCTTCGCCGCATCCTTTTCATTGCCGAAAACAATAGCTTTTCCTTTGCTTTTAGCTGCTTCTGCACGGGTATCCCCATAAAAATCGCGTTGGTAGTCCAGGAGTTTCTTTCGCATGTTTTGGGCGGCTTCCAGGGTAGAAAGGGCGGTGGTAAACTGGTTTCTTATGGTAAAGGGAAAGGTGAGGAGGCCATTGTCGCTTTCCTGTACATGACCCCGGGAACTGCCCTGCTCGAAGAGGATACCGATACTTCCGTTTATATCCGGGAAGGTAGAACCTTTTCCGTAATAAAAATCATCGTAGTTCTCTTCCGAAAAATAAAGGGACCCGATATTGTCTAATGCCTTCACATGGAATTGCGCGATTTCCCTGGTCAGTTCCTGGTTCATTTTCGGGGTTAAAGGATGTACCCTTGTCGGTTCTCCGGGCTGAAAGAAGAACGTGGAATTGGTTCCCATTTCATGATGGTCGGTAAGTATATTAGGCAGCCATCGGTGAAAGCTCTCTATCCGGGCACGGCTTTCCGGCAATTGTACGGGGAGCCAGTCGCGGTTCATATCAAACCAGTAGTGATTGGTCCTTCCTCCCGGCCATACTTCGTGGTATTCCCTTTCGTTATTGTCCGGGTTCAGGTTTTTGCTCCGGTTTGTATTGGCCCAGTAAGCAAAACGTTGTACCCCGTCCGGGTTGAGTGCGGGGTCCAGGAGTACTACGACATTGTTAAGCAGTTCATCCATTTCCGTTCCCTGTCCCGCCGCAAGATAGTAGGCCACCGCAAGTGCCGCATTGGAGCCGCTGGGTTCGTTGCCGTGTATGGAAAACCCCTGGTAGACCACTACAGGCATATTGTCCGTGTTGAGGTCTCCACTGCCTGCTTCCGTAAGTCTGATATGCTGTTGCCGTATGTTTTCGATGTTCCGGTGATTTTGCGGGGAGGTAATTATAAGGAGCGGAAGGGGCCGCCCTTCGTAAGTAGCTCCCCTGTCTTCCATAGTGATGCGATCGGAAGCCCGGGCGAGCGTTTTCATGTATTCGATGAGCTTGTCGTGAGTTACGTGCCATTCGCCTACCTCGTGCCCGATAACACTTTGCGGCGTAGGGATATCTGTATGATAAGAGATGTTTTGAGGTAGATAATAATCCAGGTTAACAGGTTGCTGCGCGTAGGCAAAATGCACAAGCAGGAAGAGTAGCGCTGATTTTTTCATGATTATTGTGGTTAGTTGGGAATAAACGAGTTCAATATAAAAAAAAACCGCTCCTTTTTGCGGGAACGGTTATAGATTTTAAAAAAAAGTTTTAACGTTTATATGTCGTCAAAACTAAGATCCGTAAAAGTTTCGTTGGCAGAAGCTTCTCCGTTGGACTCAACTTCTTCTTTTTTGAAGTCCTTTTGGTGACGTTCGGAAATTACTTCTTGTCCTTTTTCGTCTATAACGTAATCGGTCATTTCCCCAAGTATATCTCTAAAAGCATCGAAATCTTCCTTGTACAGATAAATTTTGTGCTTTTTGTAGTGGAAAGAACCATCGTCATGGGTGAATTTTTTACTCTCCGTAATGGTTAGGTAGTAATCTCCTGCTTTGGTCTCCCTTACATCAAAGAAATAAGTTCTCCTTCCGGCTCGTAATACTTTTGAGAATATTTCATCTTTCTCTAGTAAATCTTTTTCACTCATAATCCCTCTAATCTTAAAAATTAGTTGTATAGTTAAACAGAACCAAAAATGTGAAAAAAAATGAAATGAAGCAACAAAAAACTTACATTTCTTTTTCCGAAAGCTGGCTCAGGTACAGGTCTTTGTAATATCCTTCCGTATTTATAAGTTGATTATGAGTGCCTTGCTGAACAACCGAACCGTTCTCCAGAATAATGATTTTGTCGGCATTCCTGGCCGAGGAGATTCTATGGCTTACAATAATGGTTGTTTTTTGTCTTGAAACTTTGTGCAGGTGTTTCAAAATCTTTTCTTCGGTTTCGGTATCTACCGCCGAAAGGCAATCGTCAAACAAAAATATTTCCGGGTCTTTGATAAGTGCCCTGGCTATGGACACCCGCTGTTTTTGTCCGCCACTGAGTGTAATACCCCTTTCGCCCAGTACCGTATCGTATTTTTTGGCAAACTTTACAATGTTTTTATGTACCACCGCCCGTTTGGCGGCATCGATAACCTGCTCGTCGGTAGCATCTGCCTTACCGAACCTGATATTGTTTTTTATACTGTCCGAAAAGAGAAAAGCTTCCTGGGGTACGGCCCCGATGGATTTTCTCAGGTCGTACAGGTTGAGTTCCTTTATCGGGGTGTCGTCAATACGTATTTCTCCTTCGGGCACATCATACAATCTGCCGATGAGGTCCAGTATGGTCGATTTTCCGGAACCCGTTTTGCCGATAATGGCCAGGGTTTCTCCCCGGTCCAGCGTAAAGGACAGGTTGTTCAGTGCGGTTATATTGGTGTCTTCATAGGTAAAAGATACATTCCGGAATTCGATCTTTCCCCGGATAGGGGTAGGCTCCGGGTTGTTGTTTTGTATTTGAGGTTCCGTCTTCAGGAACTCGTTGATCCGTTTTTGAGAAGCTTCCGCCCGCTGTACCGTTGAGGTTACCCAGCCTACAATGGCCACCGGCCAGGTAAGCATGGCAATGTAAATGATAAACTCCGCGATGATCCCCACGGTTTCTATCTCCCCGTTTATGTACTGGTTGCCACCAACATATATGGCAATGGTACTGCTTATACCGATAAGGAGCGTCATCAGCGGCATAAACCATGCCTCTACTCCGGCCAGGTCCATACTTTTTTTCCTTCCGTCTTCAGCCAGGGTTTCGGATTCCCGGTTAATCCTGGGTTCTATGTTATACGCCTTTATTACAAAGATTCCCGAGAAAGTTTCCTGCGAAAATGTAGACAAGGTAGACAAGTATTGCTGTACTACGGTACTTTTCTTGTGAATAACCCTGCTGATCCTGTAAATAAGGAAGGAAAGAAAAGGGAGTGGTATCAGGCAGTAAAAAGCCATGGTTGGCGATTTGTAAAACATAATAGGGATCACACATACGAAGAGCGTCAGGGTCTGTATACTGTACATCACCGCCGGCCCTGCATACATACGTACCTGGTTGACATCTTCGCTGATACGGTTCATCAGGTCTCCCGTCCGGTTCTTTTTGTAAAAGTTGAGCGATAATTTTTCGTAATGCCGGAATATCTCGTTTTTCAGATCGTACTCGATATAACGGGATATGTTAATGATAGTCTGCCGCATCAGGAAAGTGAAAAAAGCCGATAACAATGTAGAACCTATAATGACGAGAATATAGGTAAACAAAGTAGATTGTAAGGCTGCTTTATCCGCATTTTCGACGGATAGAAAATCCTCCACAGCAGAGATGGATTTACTGATATAAGGTGGCATGACCAGTGAAAATATCCTGGCTATGATAGTGATTATGATGCCGATAAGGAGTTTTACCTTATATTTTTTAAAGTATTTGTTAATGTATTTTAATTCCTTCATAAAATAGCGAAAAGAACAGTTGTTTTATTAAATCGTCATTTTGAAACGGGTTTTTTTAAGATATTGTCAATTTATTCGTATTTTTGTGTATTGATTTTATCAAATATTCAAAAATAAAAAACTCTAATTCCAAAGAATAATGACGACAGATCTCTTACATCCCGATGAACTTAAAAAAGTTGACCCGGTTTTTGGTCAACTTTCTTTTGACGATCACGAACAGATCGTATTCTGTAATGACAAAGATACAGGATTAAAAGCAATTATCGGTATCCATAACACGGTATTGGGACCGGCGCTTGGCGGAACGCGGATGTGGAACTATAACACGGAGTGGGAAGCGTTGAATGATGTACTCCGTCTTTCCCGCGGCATGACGTTTAAATCTGCCGTTACCGGGTTAAACCTGGGGGGTGGAAAAGCGGTTATAATAGGAGATGCCAAAACACAGAAAACACCGGAACTGATGCGGAGGTTCGGTGAATTTGTGAACTCTCTCGGAGGTAAATATATTACCGCAGAAGATGTGGGCATGGAAACTTCCGATATGGACCTGGTAAGGGATGTAACTCCTTATGTGACCGGTGTATCCGAGTCCAGGGGAGGAGCGGGAAACCCTTCGCCGATCACGGCATACGGTGTTTATATGGGAATGAAAGCTGCCGCTGCATTCCAATTCGGTTCGGATAAGCTGGAGGGCAGGCAGGTCCTTGTACAAGGTATAGGGCATGTGGGAGAGTCTCTCGTAGAGCACCTGACCAAAGAAGGCGCTAAAGTATTTATAAGCGACATCAATGAAGACCGTTTGCAGGAAGTGAGCAAAAAATACGGGGCCGTAGTATATGCCGGAGATGACCTGTATACCGCCAATGTGGATATTTATGCGCCGTGTGCCCTCGGAGCAACCATAAATGACGATACCGTATATAAGATAAATGCTAAAGTTATAGCCGGTGCGGCCAACAACCAGCTGGCGGATGAGAACAGGCACGGCGCCATACTTCGGGAGAGAGGCATTGCCTACGCCCCCGACTTTCTTATCAATGCAGGCGGTATCATTAACGTTTACGCCGAACTGGAAGGGTACGGAAAAGAGGAGATCCGGAGAAAAACCGAGAATATCTATAATACCACAGGTGAAATTTTTGCACATTCCGATAAAAACGGATGTACGACACACCAGTCTGCGTTGCGTGTGGCACAGGCCAGAATAGACGCGAGAAAGCAGGAAAAAAACGCATAAATTCTATCACGCAAATCAAAATTCCAATATGGTAACATAAAAAACTTGGAATTTGCGAGCGGAAAACCTTATTTTTGCAGGGCGAAAGAATATTTCTTTCGCCTTAATTTTTTTAAAGGCAATAAGTTCTTTTCATATGTTAACAAGACGACATATTCGGGTTAAGGTAATGCAGTCCATTTACGCGCTGACCCAAGCCGAAAAAACCGACCTGGACAAGGAAGAAAAATTTCTGTCCATGAGCATGGAGAATATGTATAACCTTTACCTGGTGCTCCTGAGCCTTATGGTAGAAATGCAGAAAATGGGGGCTTACAGGTTAACTGCCTCCGGGAAAAAATACCTTGCCACGGAAGAAGAAAAAAATCCTAACCGGAAATTCGTAGACAATAAGGTGCTGAACCTTCTGGGGAACAATGTCCTACTTGCAGACGAGCTGAAAAACCGGAAGATCAATAACTGGTACCTGGACGAAGAATATGTGAAAGTACTGTTCAGGGAGATGGAAGAGAGCGATTTTTATGCGAAATACCTGTCTACCCGCACCTCTTCCTTTAAAGAAGACAAAGAATTTTTGCAGGATCTCTACAAAGAAGTAATAGCCCCCAACGATAAACTCTACGACTATATAGAAGATTTTAACCTTACCTGGGTTGACGATCTCCCGTTGGTGAATACCTTTATCCTGAAACTGATCCGCAAAGTAAAACCTGAGGATAGCGAAAGCTATTTTCTTCCCCGGCTTTATAAAGACCAGGAAGACCGCATGTTCTCCAGGGAACTTTTCCGTAAAACCGTACTCAATGAAGAAGTGCTTCAGAAGGAAATATCCGGTAAAACCCCCAACTGGGATACCGATCGGATCGCGGAAGTGGACGAGGTTTTACTGAAGATGGCTATCTGTGAATTCCTGAAATTTCCTTCCATTCCCATTAAAGTAACCATCAATGAATACCTGGAGATCGCTAAGGAATACTCCACTCCAAAAAGCAGTATCTTCATAAACGGAATACTGGATAAAATGGTTAAGGATTTCGAATCCAGGAATAAATTGAACAAAGTGGGGAGGGGATTAATGTAATAATCCTTATTTTTATGCCCGTAAACAAAAAAATAATTAGTTAATCCGAAAAATAACAGTGTGATATGAAAAAAGTTTTGTTGGCCATAGCACTTGTGGCAGCTGTTTTTACTTCCTGTAAACAAGATGCTGCCAGTAAAGTAAAAGCAGAAAACGTAGCTCAGGCAGCCGTAAGAGATAAAGCTGCAAGTAAACTCCCTGTTCTGGAATTCGATAAAAAAGAACACGATTTCGGTACTATTCAGCGTGGAACAGCCGTAGAAACCGTATTTAAACTTACCAATACCGGAGATGCACCCCTGGTGATAACCAATGCAACAAGCAGTTGCGGATGCACTATCCCGGAATATCCTAAAGACAAACCCATAGCACCGGGTGAAAGCGCGGAATTACTGGTTAAGTATAACGGTTCCGGTATCAACAAGGTAACCAAAACGGTTACTATAACCACCAATACCGAAAAAGGAAGCGAACAGGTAAGGATTATGGCTTTGGTAGAAGAGCCGGCAAAATAGGAAAATTTTAAATTTATATATGGAATCAATCAGTAGTCTGGCCCCCTTTTTATTAATGTTTGTGGTGATCTATTTTTTTATGATCCGTCCGCAGATGAAACGTCAGAAACAAGAAAAGAAATTTGCTGCAGAACTTAAAAAGGGAGACAAAGTAGTAACTAAAAGCGGTATGCACGGAAAAGTTGTTGAATTGAATGACAGCGATAATTCCTGTGTTGTAGAAACCCTGGCGGGAAAAATAAAATTTGAAAGATCAGCCATTTCCATGGAAATGAGTTCAAAACTGAATGCCCCGGTAGTGGACAAAAATACTGCTAAAGACAATAAGAAGTAAGCCTTAAGAGCTTTTATAACGTAAAAAGCCACTTTTTTTGAAGGTGGCTTTTTTTATTTCGGTAAAGTATCTGTTTTTGGGATGAGATTGAAGATTAAAACCCTGTAATTTTCCTGCGGTTATTTTGAGTTCTATAAATTTTCGCCACTGATACACGGATAATTTTTAGAAAACTAATCTTGTTATCAGTGTATCAGTGGCTATATCTATGCCCGGTATTTCTCCGATGTCAGTTCGGCAATCTTTACAATAACCTCCACGGCTTTCTGCATGCTTTGTACGGGAACGTATTCGTATTTACCGTGAAAATTGTGTCCGCCGGCAAATATGTTGGGGCAGGGAAGTCCCATATACGACAGTTGCGAACCGTCCGTACCGCCCCGTATCGGTTTTATAAAAGGCTCTATCCCCACATCTTTCATAGCCTGCTCCGCGATGTCCACGATGTGGAAAACAGGCTCTATCTTTTCCCGCATATTGTAGTACTGGTCTTTGATTTGCAGTGTTATGGCATTACCGTGTTTAAAGTTCAGCTCGTTGGCTATTTTTTGCAGAAGTTCCTTCCGTGCTTCGAACTTGTCAAAATCATGGTCCCTTACAATACCTTCCAGTACCGTGTTTTCCACATCGCCCTTTATGCTGTAGAAGTGGAAGAAGCCCTCCGTACCTTCCGTGCGTTGCGGCACCTCGTTGGGCGGTAGCATATTGGCAAACTTATTGGCAATAAGCAGGGAGTTTACCATCTTTCCCTTTGCATAACCGGGATGCACACTTTTTCCCTGTATCTTTATAGTAACCCCCGCAGCGTTAAAGTTTTCGTATTCCAGTTCTCCGATCTGGCTGCCATCCATGGTATAGGCCCATTCCGCCCCGAACTTTTCCACATCAAATTTGCTTGCTCCCCGGCCGATTTCCTCGTCGGGCGTGAAGCCTATGCGTATTTTTCCGTGTTTAATTTCCGGGTGGTTGACGAGGTATTCCATTGCCGTGACAATCTCCGTAATACCGGCTTTATCATCTGCCCCAAGCAAGGTAGTGCCATCCGTTACAATAAGGGTCTGCCCTTTGTATTGCAACAGGTCCTCAAAATAGCGGGGCGAGAGTACAATATTTTCCTCTTCGTTTAAGACAATATCCTTTCCGTTATATTTCTCTATCACCCGTGGCCTTACATTCGTACCGTTAAAATCCGGGGAAGTGTCCATATGGGAAATAAAACCGATCACAGGTACTTCATGGTCCGTATTGGAAGGAAGCGTAGCCATGACATAGCCGTTTTCGTCTACGGAAACATCCTGCATGCCGATGTCTTTGAGCTCTTCTGCAAGCTTGTTTGCCAGTATCCATTGCTTGGCCGTGCTGGGCGTGGTCTCCGATGTGGGGTCAGATTGCGTATCTATCGTGACATAGCTTATAAAGCGGTCTATAATGTTTTGCATGCGGAAATTTTTTACGAAAGTACTACGAATAGAGATAATTTTAAAATTTTGTTTTGCACCTTGCAGTACATTCGTTTAACGACAAATTTCCTTGGATGTTTTGTAGGAAATGGAGTATTTTTATGAAAAGGGATTTGAAATTTTTATAAAAAATCCCTTTTTTAGCTAAAGAGGCAAAAAGGTATGAGTCCCGGTATATATCGGGATGGAGTTGGAGGGATTTTTTTGTTACAGGTTACAAGTTGCAGGTTCATCAAAACAAAGTGAGGTGGCTGAGTGACAGCCGCAGGCTGTTGTATCGAAGCCACCGGGGTTATAGTTTTTTTTAATACGTTTGCCCTGTTTACCTATTTCACTTTTTAACTCCTTAACTGCTTTTTTTTGCATACACCGAAAAAATTAAATAAATCCGAATAGATAAAACCTCTGAAAAATATGCATCGTGACATTCTTAACCTTTTAAAAAGAATACAAGCTATTACAGATACCGGTCTTTTATACGCCAAAGATGCGTATGATATAGAACGATACGAAGAACTCCATGAAATTAATAAAGAGTTATGGCAGCAATACACCGGCCATACAGCCCAAGATCTCGGCATCATGTTTCCCGCGGTAAAAGATTATCCTACCGCCAAGGTAGACGTACGGGGATTGGCATTATCGCCCGAAAAGGAAATACTGCTGGTTCGGGAGAGTGCCGACGGTAAATGGGCGTTGCCCGGAGGGTGGGCGGACATCGGCTTTACGGCCTCGGAAACCATCGTAAAGGAATTTAAAGAAGAAACAGGCCTGAATGTGAAACCCGAAAGATTGCTGGCTGTCATGGACAAAAAAATGCACCCGCATCCCCCGCAGCCTTTTTATGTGTACAAAATGGTGTTCCACTGCAAAATACTGTCCGGGAAAATAACAAAGAGCTTTGATGTACTGGATGTAAACTATTTTAAAATAGATAAACTGCCGGAACTGTCGGAAGACCGGATACTGAAAAGCCAGATAGAAATGCTGTACACCAAAGTGACTTCCGGGGATCACGTGCCTTATTTTGATTGAGTGGGGGAATGGATGAGTTTTGGAGTAGGGGAGTTGTTTAGGTAGTGTGGAAACTGAGTTATTGGGGTAATGAGTTACTGAGTTATTTAGGCGGCGTGGGGACTTGGTTAAAAATCAACTTTATACATAACCTAATAACCTGTCCCATTACCCTAACCCCAAAAACAAAGGGCGCAACATGCTACGATGCTGCGCCCTTTGCGGTTAAAAAAAATCTGTCAACTACATAAGTCCTCCGCCTTCTTTGGTGTTGTCGTCCCTGTTCTTCCGTTGTATCTGCCTGTTCTTTCCGCTTCCGAAACGATAGGAGAGTCCCAGGTAAACCGAATTGCTTTCCCAGGTAAACTTTCCGGTTTGTACAAAAGGCCTTTCACTGTCAAAAGCAAACCGCATGGTGTTGAATATGTCATTGACGTTGAGACTAAGTGTTCCTTTGCCGTCTGCAAAGGCATAACGTGCACCTGTATTTACAAAATACATGGGCTTGGCATCAAATTGCAGCGACTTGTTCCTGCCCCGGTAGAACCCGAAGAGGGAAAGAGTGAGCTTTTTGGTTACCGTAAAGTTATTGTTCATCCTGAAGTTGTAAGCTGTATTGTCTACTTCCATATATTCCGTACCTACGTAGCCTTTTTGTGTCTGGGAGAACAGGTCGAAACTGGTGTTGAAGTTCCACCACTTTACAGGCTTGTAGTTTCCGGAGATTTCCAGTCCGTAAGATGAATTGTCATCAAAATTGTCATAAGTGAGGATAAGCCTGTTTTCATCCAACGGGTCCACATACAGTGCATGGTTTATTTCGTCTTCTATCCTGCGATAGAAAACCCCGGCGGTGATACTTCCTTCCTTCAATCGCCTGGTGTAATTGGCCTCTACGGAATTGGTAAACTGTGGCTCCAGGCTTTCGTTACCGAATTCTGATATTAACGGCGTACTCCATTTTCGTATAGGGTTCACCTGCCCTATACCCGGACGGTCCACCCTACGGCTGAAGCTCACCTGGTACTGGTTCTTTTCAGTTGGTGAATACGTTACATAAGCCGACGGATATAGTTGTGTGTATTTGTCCGTAAACGCTCTTACCGTATTGGTATCTGCTTTTACTTCTACATTTTCAATACGCGCGCCCACCTGGTAAGACCATTTATCGAAATTCTGCCCGAATGTAGCATAAGCAGAGTAGATGTCCATTCCATAGTCAAAAGCAGTACTGGGAGTAGGGATTAGTTCACCATCCGCATTAAAAGACATTCCGGTGGAATTGAAGTCCAGGTTGGTCTCAAATACCCTGGCCTCTGCACCAAGCTCCAGTTTGGATTTTTCCGACAAGGGGTTTATGTAGTCCAGGTTTATCGTTGTTTGTTCCCTCTCTGTGTCTGTATTGTCTATATAATCAGGGAATTGTGAAGGTCCTTGAAAACGGTTGTCAATGCTTCCGTCATTTGAAAAACGGTTGTAGTCCACTTCCAGTTCTATATTATGCCCTTCCTTGGCAAAGTCCCGTTTATAATCAAAATTGTATTGCTGGCTATGGTTGGAACTGTTATCGTTCAAGGATTGAAAAAGATTGTTTGCTTCGTCATCATGATAGAAAATATTCGTTGTTCCGGCTCCTTTACCGTCAAAAGTATTCTGGTTCGTAAAGAAAGAAATGGTGTTCTTGTCATTGAGGTAAAAATCCATTCCTACCTTGTAGAGATGCGATTTGTTATTGTTGCGAAAAGAGAACTTCTGCTCCAGGTTTTGTTCGTTTCGAAACAGCCTTCCTTTATTGTTGTACTTCCCTATATTGTTGCCATAACTACCGTATACATTGAATTTTCCGTTCCTGTAATTCAGGTCTACGGAAGAATTAAACTTGGCATCCTCCGCTTCGGTAAGCCCCAGGTTAACGTTTCCGTTAAACCCGATATTGGCGTTTTTGTGTAACACGATGTTGATAATCCCGCTCATACCTTCCGGGTTGTACTTGGCAGACGGATTGGTGATAAGTTCAATCTTTTTGATGGAAGTGGACGGAATTTGTTTCAGTAACTGGGCAATAGGTACGTTAGACAGTTTGCCGTCTACCATAACCCTTACGTTCTGGTTACCGCGGAGCGACAGGTTGCCGTCCTGGTCTACATTTACCGAAGGGATGTTGTTCATGATCTCCGAAGCCGTAGCCCCGGCCGTGGTCAGGTCTTTTCCTACATTAATGACCTTACGGTCTATTTTTTGTTCAATCGTAGAACGTTCGGCTACCACATCTACCCCTTCCAGTTCGGCCACATTTTCTTCGAGAGGAATGGTTCCCAGGTTTACTTTATGGCTGTCCGAAGGGATATTTACCTGTTTATGATACGTCTTGTAACCGATATACTGTACCTCGAAGATCATCTGCCCGTCCGGAAGCCCTTTCAGTTCAAAGGTCCCGTCATCCTGCGTAATGCCCCCGGTGAGTATTTCGTTGTCTGCGGCAGACCGCGCTACTACCGTTGCATACGGTATAGGCTCCTGCAGGCCCTCGTCTATGACCTTACCCGTAATGATCCCGGTTTTGGAAAAGGAGGTGGGAGTTGTGGATGCTTGTGCGGTGAGTGCATAGGAAATCAGTAATGCACACCAAGTGAATACGTGTCTCATTAGTAGTTTTAAGTTTTTTGATTGATGATGAATGTTACACCGTTTTTGCCTCCGGTGTGTGATAAAGAGACGAGGAAAGGGTAGATCTGTTACAAAGAGAGTGTGGTTTTAACAGTTTTTAACAGTGGGGGAGTTCTTTGAATGATCAGACAGCTTTTACACTGACACTTTGCGAACCTCCGTGCAAACTTTTGTGAATCCTCTGTGTAATAATATAATAGAAACAGGCTATTACACAAAGAGACACAGAGGAATACGCAGAGATACACAAAGTCAGGCTTGTTTTGAAATACCCAAACTGGTGCTCGTTTGCAACGAGTACCCATTGTCCCCGGCATTTGCGTATTGTTATAGTTCCGATAGCCCGGTAACCGGGTAAACCTGTGATGATGATGCCGATTCCCGTTACCCCGCGGATAGAATACCATAGCGGTTCAGTTCACGTCGTAACCTGGGAATAACCAGTTCATCAAACCAGGGATTTTTGGCCCTCCATATGTTGTTTCGCGGGGAGGGATGGGGTAGAACAAAGTACTTAGGAAGATATTCTTCGAAGTTTTTTACCGTTTCGGTCAGGGTCTTTTTTCTTTGTTCCTGCAGGTAATATTGCTGGGCATAGGTGCCGATAAGCAGGGTGAGTTTTACTTCCTTCATCTGTTCCCACAGGGCATGGTGCCATAAGGGGGCACATTCTTTTCGAGGGGGCAGGTCGCCGGACTTCCCTTTGCCGGGATAGCAGAATCCCATGGGGATAAGGGCTATTTCCTCCGGGTTGTAAAAAGTGTCGCGGCTTACCTGCATCCATTGGCGGAGGTTATCGCCGCTTTTATCGTCCCACGGAATACCGCTTTGGTGCACCACGGCGCCGGGAGCCTGGCCTATGACCATTATTTTACTGTCCGGATGTGCGGATACTACGGGATTGGTGCCGAATTCCAGGTGGGGAGCGCATACGTTGCAGTTTTTTATGTCCCGAAGCAGGTGTTTCATGTTATATTGTTATTCAGGCTTTCGCTTAGACAAGTGTTTCCCGGATGGAGACTTCTTTTTCACCGGGAATTCATAAACATCCAGAAAGCGCCTGGAAACTTTGCTCGGTTCCCGGCGGATTACCGAACCTCCCATTTTGTCGTAAAACCCTTTGGCATTGGGATCGGAGGAAAGGGATACCGATTTGCCGTTCTGTTGCTTTATGTGTTGGAGTATCTGCTCGAAGATCCGGGTGCCGTAGCCTTTCCGGATGTAATCGGGCAGCAGCCAGAAATGATCTACCTCCCAATGGTCATTGCCTTGGTGTACCAATCCGTAAAAACCTATAAATCCGTCCGGGTTTTCTACTTTAACCACTTCATTCCGGGTAATGTATTCCGGGGTAATGGTAAGGTCTTCCCGCCAGAGAGCCATAAGTCGGTCCGCATATCCCCAGTGTTTTTTAGAGCTCATGGCGGTGCGCGTAAGGAGTTCGTGGTCTGCCGGTGTGGCTTTTACGTATTTCAGTGTACGGGTCATGTAATACGATGTATGAGGTTGTCCATCATTTTTACGATCCTTTCCGCCCGGGCATCTTCTTGTTTGACTTCGTATATCCATTGCATCCATTGCCGTTTTCGGTCTTCCGGCAAATGTTGAAAGTTCCGGTAGGTTTCCGGGGGCTCGTTTTTGAAACAGTCCAGGATATCTTCCGGAATTTCCAGGGGAGTGCCTTCGGAAAACTCCGGGGTATTTTCTTGAGTTAAGGGTTCTTCCGGGTATAGCTTCAGGTATACGTAATCGCCTTCACCCTTACCGATAGTTTTACGGATGGTTGCATTTACAGGGAGGAACAACACGCCGTTTCCCTTTGGCATCAGGGTTTTTCCGCTGAGCGGGTGCCCGTCTATTTCGCCATACACCCGGAGCATCCCGAAATAACGGTCTCTCCGCTGGTTGATCTCGGGGATGGCGGCATAGGTCCACCCTCCTTTGCCCGGAAATTTTTCCAGCAGGTATTTTTTATCCACCAGGGGTCTGGGTGCCATGTGTTACGATTTTAAAAATTGCTTTGGAGGTATAAATGTATGGATTCCTCCGGAATTACGGGGTGTTTTTTCTCAAAGTCCTGTTAATGTTATGGAGGTCGGAAGTGTAGTAATAAGTTTGTCTGGTAATTGGATTACCGGTGTTAACAGGATGTGTAGCTTGCTGTCTCCGGGGGCACTGACGGGACGGATAAAACGACTGAAAACTCAGCTACTCTGTTCCTTTCAACGTAAAAATTTTATGTATCTTGTAGAATACTGTTATGAGAAACTTAAACGTAAAAAACTATGGCAAAAAATAATGGAGCAACAGCGTGTAATGGATTGGATAACTATTATACCAAAGCCACAATCGGTAAACATTCTTTTTATATAGACGAACCGGAAAAAGTGGGTGGTAAAGATAAAAAACCTTCCCCGACGGATTATGTACTGGGTGCGCTGGCTTCATGTACGGCTATTACCATGCGTATGTATGCCCAGCGAAAAGGATGGGAACCGGGTATCATAAAAGTGCATGCAACCTTTGCCCCGGTAATGACGCCCGACGGCATAAAACAACGCATAAAAAAGGAAGTAGCATTTGAAAAAGAACTACCACCGGAACAGGCAGATCGGTTACTGGAAATCGGGGAAAAATGCCCGGTGAGCAAGATGCTTAAAACGGAAGTAGAGATGCTGATGGAACAGACCGGGTATACAAATGAGGGATGATGTAGCCTGGTATGCACGGAGAGCGAAATGGTGGTTATTTATGTTTTTTACACAAAAAGATGTTATAAAAAAACCTCTCTGTTAAAATACCCGGATGCTAAAGTGTTGATCTAAGAACGTAAATCGTATATTTGTCCCTTTGTAATTACAACAAGCTGTTTTTTTTGAAAGATATTTTTTGAATGGGAATTATTAAGCTTCACGATAAATACTTTAAACCATTTATATCTTCTGCGGAAATTGACAGGGCTGTAGGGCAACTGGCACAAAGCGTGAGTGCGGATATGCCCGGCGAAGTACCTGTGTTTGTAGCCATACTGAACGGGGCTTTTATGTTTGCAGCGGATTTTTTAAAGAAATACCCGGAGGATTGTGAGATATCTTTTGTTAAATTGGCATCGTACAGCGGAACTGCCTCTACCGGGGCGGTAAAGCAACTGGTAGGTCTGGGAGAAAGCCTGGAAGGACGGAACGTTGTGGTGCTCGAAGATATTGTGGATACCGGGAATACCCTGGTGGAAATACACCGGATCTTTTCGGATATGAAGGTGAAAAGCCTGAAAATAGCCACTTTGTTCTATAAGCCGGAAGCGTATAAACAACAATTGAATATAGATTATATAGGGATGGAACTCCCCAATAAGTTTATCGTAGGTTATGGCCTGGATTACGATGGACTGGGAAGAAACCTGTCCGAAGTGTATCAACTAAAAGAAAAGGACATGATAAATTTAGTTCTCTTTGGAAAACCCGGAGCGGGGAAAGGAACACAAGCAACTTTTTTAAAGGAGAAATACAACCTGGTACATATTTCCACCGGAGATGTTTTTCGTTACAACATGAAGAACGAGACCGAATTGGGGAAACTGGCCAAGACATATATAGACAAAGGAGAATTGGTGCCCGATGAGATAACTATAAACATGCTGCAGGCCGAAGTGGAGAAAAATGAAGATGCCCGCGGATTTATCTTTGACGGTTTTCCGAGAACCACGGCCCAGGCAGAAGCTCTGGATAAACTGTTACAGAGTAAAGGTATGGAAGTCAGTGCTACCATTGCCCTGGAAGCGGATGATGAGGTGCTTATAGAACGTCTCCTGGAACGCGGAAAGGTAAGCGGAAGAAGTGACGACCAGGACGAAAGCAAAATAAGGAACCGCTTTGAAGAGTACAATGAAAAAACAGCCCCGTTGATCAGTTATTACAAACAGCAGGGTAATTTTTACAGTGTAAACGGTATCGGTTCCATAGAAGAGATCACAGCGCGTCTTTCGGAGGTTATTGAAAGCCTGGAAATCGTAAGCAGTAAATAATTTACAGGAGATATAAAGGCGATATTACCTGAGAAATATATTGTGGAGACGCACCCTCGTGCGTCTCTGTACTTGTAAAATACCGGCAGGCTGTATCACCTGCTGTAATGCAGGCATAAGACACTATACACAAACCATAGCAATAAGAAGATGACGGAGGGGAATTTTGTAGATTATGTAAAAATATATGTGACTTCCGGGAACGGAGGTAAAGGGTCTACCCACCTTCACCGGGAGAAGTATGTTCCGAAAGGAGGGCCGGATGGCGGAGACGGTGGCCGCGGAGGACATATTATTCTCCGGGGCGATAAAAATCTCTGGACGCTTTTTCACTTTAAGTTTAAAAAACACTTCCGGGCCGGCCACGGCGAACACGGCAGTAAAAACCGTAGTACCGGGGCAGACGGGGAGGATATTTATATGGATGTACCCCTGGGGACCGTAGTGAAAGATACGGAGAGCGGGGAAGTACTGTTTGAGATCGCCGAACATGGCGAGGAGAAGATAATAGTAAAAGGAGGTAAAGGCGGACAGGGAAACTGGCATTTTAAAACATCTACCAACCAGACGCCCCGTTATGCGCAACCCGGATTGGAAGGGGAGGAGAAGAATATTACCCTGGAAATGAAAGTCCTTGCCGATGTGGGACTTGTCGGTTTTCCGAATGCAGGTAAATCTACCTTGCTTTCTGTGGTTACCGCAGCCAAACCCAAGATAGCCGATTATGAGTTTACCACACTGAAACCCAACCTGGGGATCGTACAAAACAGGGATTATCAGACCTTTGTTATGGCGGATATTCCGGGGATCATAGAAGGTGCGGCGGAAGGTAAAGGGCTCGGGCATTATTTCCTGAGACATATCGAACGGAACTCTGCCTTGCTGTTCCTGATACCTGCGGACAGTAAGGATATTAAAAAAGAATACGACATTCTGCTGGACGAGCTTCGCCGTTATAATCCGGAAATGCTGGACAAAGACCGCTTTATTGCCATCTCCAAGTCCGATATGCTGGACGAAGAACTGAAGTCCGAGATGAAAAAGGAACTGGGGAAAGCCCTTGGCGGTGTACCCTATATGTTTATATCTTCCGTGGCACAACAGGGAATACAGGAGTTGAAAGACAGGCTGTGGGAAATGTTGAACAGGGAAGAAGCCTGAGTAGTTGGATATGGGGGAGACTCCAAATAGTCTAACAATTAATATGCGGATATGCTTTTCAAAAACATACACCTTGAAGGTATCCGGTCCGGGGAGATTACCCTGGCTTTTCGCAAATGGAAAAAGCCTGCCGTAAAAAACGGTACTGTACTCAAGACTGCCGTTGGCCAGGTGGCCATCACCGGTATATCCCCCGTAAATGAAGAAGAACTCACCGAAGACGATGCCCTGAAGTCCGGTTTTGAGGATGTACCGGCTTTAAAAAAAGAACTTCAAAAAAGACCTTCCGGGGAGTTGTACAGGATAAATGTCCGCTATCATTCCCCCGATCCGCGGATAGCCCTACGGGAGCAAACAAAACTCGGGAATGAAGCGTTCCGGGAACTCCGGGAAAAATTAGAAAGGCTGGACACCTATAGCAAACAGGGTAACTGGACCCTGGATATTCTAACGGCTATACAGGAATTCCCCAAATTGAAAGCTGCCGACCTTGCCCTGAAAACAGGAAAGGAAAAGGAATGGCTGAAACCGAATATCCGCAAACTGAAAAACCTCGGACTTACCGTAAGTCATAATCCGGGATATACCCTGTCTCCGCTCGGGGCCGTATTTCTGCAAAAGTATAAGGAGGAATAAAGAACCCGGAATACCGGGATGAGTTTCTATAAACATTTACTTTGTTCAGTTATTAGGTTGATGAGTTAATAGGATATCGACTAAATAACCCAATAATTATATCCATTTCCCCGCCGGCCGGCCGGGCAGGATTATCACTTCCCAGCCTCCGGACTTGCAGTCCGGAGTGATTTAGCTACTTCAACCCCGAACCCGATCATGGTTTATTCGGATAAATTCTATATGTCTGTACTACAGTTTGTTTTGTCGTTATTATTAAAATGTTTTTAGTACATTTATAGTAATTGACCATAGAAACATTAATAAAAAAGGGACTTAAATTATGGAAACTACAAGGCGAAAGTTTATACAGTCGGTAAGTTTGCTGGCTGCCGGAATGGCCATGCCCGTATCGGCATTCAGCTTCGGAACTTCAAAGAAATTGCGGATTGTTCTGGTCGGGACCGGGGTCCGGGGGATCAGCTTCTGGGGGAAAAGACTGGCAGAACAATATTCGGATATTCTTGAATTTGCAGGGCTTTGCGATATTAATCCCGGAAGACTGGAATTCGGGCGAAGGCATATCGGCGTAACCTGCCCTACGTTTTCCGATTTTGAAAAAATGATCCGGGAAACCAAACCCGATCTCGTTATCGTAACCACAAAAGACTCCACCCATCACGAGTTTATTATCAAAGGACTGGACATGGGGTGCGATGTGCTCACCGAAAAACCGCTTACTACGGACGAGGACAAATGCCAGGCTATTATTGATGCCGAGCGAAGGTCCGGAAAAAAGCTTATCGTAGGATTTAATTACCGGTGGAGCCCGTATAATACCAGGATCAAGGAATTACTGGCTGATAATTCCATCGGAAAAATAACTTCGGTAGATTTTCATTGGTATCTGAATACCTACCACGGGGCTTCCTATTTCAGGAGATGGCACGGATTAAAAGAAGAAGGGGGGACGTTGTGGGTACACAAGGCTACGCACCATTTCGACCTGTTGAACTGGTGGATAGATTCTGAACCGTCCGAAGTCTTTGCCTACGGCGACCTGGAGCATTACGGCGCAAACGGCCCTTTCCGGGGGGATAAATGCAGGACCTGCGGACATAAATCCGAATGCGACTATTACTGGGACATTACCGAAAACGATCATATGATGAGGCTTTATGTGGACCATGAAAAACACGATGGATATATCCGTGACAACTGCCTGTTCCGTAACGAAATAGATATTTACGATAAAATGTCGGCCCAGGTGAAATATAAGAACAATACCGTACTGAACTATTCACTTACCACGTATTCGCCCTTTGAGGGCTGGCGGGTTGCTTTTAACGGAACAGAAGGAAGACTGGAAGCCTGGCAGGACATCCCTTACCAGAATGGAGAAACCGTGGACCAGAGCGAAATGCATGCCAGGGAGATGGACCAGTCCGGGGAAGAGGACCAGGATCAGGAGCCTGTTATAGTGCATAAATTATGGAAGGATTTTAAAACTGTAAAAGTTGCTATGGAAAGAGGAGGTCACGGCGGAGGGGATAAGCGGTTACAGGACAAAATGTTTAAAAGCCCCGATATGCCGGATCCCTATGGCAGGGCGGCAGGCCTGAGAGACGGGGTGATGTCGGTGTTGATAGGTATTGCGGCCAGAAAAAGCATAGAAACAGGCCGTCCTGTGAAAATAGGGGAATTGACAGACCTGGAGCCCAGGATAAAAAGAGTATAAGAGAGAGTATCCCCGGGGGCTTGCTGCTTTTTGACGGGAAAAGAGGGTGGTTTCCGGCTTCTTTGGTGAAATCTTTTTGTCCGGTTTCCCGAAGGAAGTCGAAGGATTTCCTTAATTTTGAGAAAAGCAATATACTATGCGACTCCTCAAAATTTTTCTTCTGGCCCTGCTTTTCGGGGCGTGTTCCGCGGCAAAGGTGGATTATGACCGGAATACGGACTTTTCTGTATACAAAACATTTGATTTCTATCCGGATATGAAATCCGGGCTTAATCAGCTGGATGAAAAACGGGTCACCGCCCGCACGGAAGCCTTTCTGAAAGGAAAGGGAATCGTGAGATCGGATAGTCCGGATATGTATATTAATATCTTTACCAAGCAATATGAAACGCCTTATAACAGTTCTGTGGGGATCGGAATAGGTAGCGGCGGAAGAGGTGGGGGCTTCGGTATATCCGGAGGTATTCCCATACGCTCCAATTCCATGACACAGGAGGTTACTTTCGATCTTATAGATGCGCAAAAGGACGAACTTTTCTGGCAGGGTGTGGTGGAGGCCAAAATGGGAAATAATACCAGTCCGGAGATGAGAGAACAGACCTATCGTAAGGTTGTGGAGAAGGTGTTCAGTAAATATCCCCCCGGGAGAAAGCAGAACTAAACCCCATAGTTGCGAACGAAGTAAAAGACTGATTTAAACCAAAAATGAAGTGATAATCGGATGATATATATAGGAAAAAAATCCCTGCGATAACACAGGGATTTTTTCATTAAAACCAATTAACTAACTAAACTAACTCCATCTGATATTATGAAATTTCGATAACTTTCTTAGGCTTCGGAAGGGCTTCTTCACGCTTTGGAAGGGTAAGTTTCAAAATACCGTTCTCGTAGGCAGCGTTGATATCCTCTTCGTTTATGCTGTCCGGAAGGTTGAATGACCTGCGGAAAGCGTAGTGACGAAATTCCCTTCGGGTGTATTGGTCGTTATCCTCTTTCTTTTCTTCCTTGTGTTCGGAAGAGATGGTTAGGACCTTGTCGTCCACTTCAATGTTAAAATCTTCTTTGCTCTTTCCGGGAACCACCAGTTCCAGGATAAAATCTTTGTCGGTTTCCTGAATGTTCACGGCCGGAACATGTGTATTGTGATTTTGAATTCCGCCTAACCAGTCGGGTTTTAAAAATTCATCAAAGATGGATGGAAACCACACGTCGTTATTTCTTTTTACAAGACTCATAATGCTGTTATTTTTAAGGTTGAACTTTTTTGTTTTCAACTTACTTATAACAAAATGAATTCCATTTCCGAAAACAGGACATAATGGCATTTTTCAATGTATTATTACTGACAAAACGGCATTGTTGATATTCCGTGGATTTTAAGTCCGGTGGCGGTTTAATTGTAATATGTTTTGAAAACCTGTATCAGGATGTCCGGCGGGATGATCTTATCGGGGTATTGATGCATGATTTCGAGCACCTTGTTCGTGGCCAGCGGGTTTAATCCCATGTGGATACCGAGGTCTTTTATTTTTTCGATTTCCTGCGGAGAAGAGGACCGGTCGACATTCATAAGGAGTACCAGGCGGTGGAATTGCAGAATGCGTTCGGACTCCGGTTTAAGCGGTACACTTTCCACTTTTGTGGTGAACAGGTTGTCCAGGGTTTTCTTTTCTACACCCAGTTGTTCGGCTACGGTGAGGAGAAAGCGATATTCGATGTCTTTGATATTACCATCGGATTTGGCCAGGGCGATCATATCGGCCAGCAGGCTCAGTTTTTCTTTTTCGGTATTCATGGAAGGTTGGAATTGTGACGGGGTGTATTGGTTAGAATTATTGTTTCGGGTTAGGTGACAAAATTAGTCAGTATGCCAATGAGATAATGGGGTAATGAGGCAATGTGCCAATTGGCTGATTATTTTTTACAGTCATTATCTCATTGATATATTAATCTATATATAAAACAAAAACTCCCGGAAATTATTTTCCCGGGAGCTTGAATTTTATCATTTATAATGTTTGATCCTTGTGGGACCTTAGCTCAACACTTCTTTTACTTTGTCGGCAGCTTCCTGGAACTGAACAGCAGAGTGTACCGCAAGTCCGGAGTTGTCGATGAGTTCTTTGGCTATTTCGGCATTGGTGCCCTGCAAACGAACAATGATCGGCACTTTAATGGCATCTCCCATGTTCTTGTAAGCGTCCACGATACCCTGGGCTACACGGTCGCAACGAACGATACCCCCGAATATGTTGATAAGGATAGCTTTTACGTTAGGATCTTTCAGGATAAGACGAAAAGCGGTTTCTACACGTTTGGCATCTGCCGTACCTCCTACATCGAGGAAGTTGGCGGGTTCACCGCCGGCTTGTTTGATAAGGTCCATAGTGGCCATGGCAAGTCCGGCACCGTTTACCATACATCCTACGTTACCGTCAAGGTCTACGTAGTTAAGTCCTACGGCTTTGGCCTCTACTTCAATAGGGTTTTCCTCACGAAGGTCACGCATTTCCACGTAGTCTTTGTGGCGGAACAAGGCATTGTCATCCAGGGTAACCTTGGCATCTACTGCCATGATCTTATCGTCGGATGTCTTTAATACCGGGTTTATTTCAAACAGGGAAGCGTCGGATTTGACGTAAGCAGTGTAAAGAGAACTAACGAACTTCACCATTTCCTTGAATGCATTACCGCTCAGTCCGAGGTTGAAGGCAATCCTTCTGGCCTGGAAAGGCATAAGGCCTACTGTAGGGTCTACTTCTTCGGTGAAGATGAGGTGCGGGGTTTTTTCCGCTACTTCTTCGATATCCATACCGCCTTCGGTAGAGTACATGATCATGTTCCTCCCTTTGGCGCGGTCCAGCAATACGGACATATAGAACTCGGAAGTTTCACTGTCTCCGGGATAATATACGTCTTCGGCAATTAATACCTGGTGTACCTTTTTTCCTTCTGCGGAAGTCTGGGGTGTAACCAGGTTCATACCGATGATCTGCTCGGAAATTTCTTCTACCTGTTTCAGGTCTTTGGCCAGTTTAACACCGCCTCCCTTACCGCGTCCTCCTGCGTGTACCTGGGCTTTGATAACGTGCCATCCGGTTCCTGTTTCCTGAGTAAGTTGCTTGGCGGCAGCAACGGCTTCCTGGGGATTATGAGCTACGATGCCCCGTTGTATCCTTACACCGAAACCTGCCAGTATTTCTTTTCCCTGATATTCGTGTAAATTCATAACAAAGATTTCATTTGTTTGTATTTATTTGCTTTTTATAGGTCGGATGGAATGCCGGGTGACTTATGAGTCGGTTAGCGTGATAATTTCACTAACAGGCATTTCAATTAGACAAGGGACAAAAATAGCAAACCTGGCATAATTACCCTAGCTTAAACACATTTTTTTGTATTCCCCGTAAAATAGCTTTATTTTGTCCGGAATGTATTAAAAAACTGATTTTCAACGGAGAGTATTTCCGATTTCGGAAGGCATCTGTTTGGAAGTGCGCCACGTGGGATAATAGTCAATATTATCACAAAATGTTTGTTTTTTATTTCAAGTTTAAGTTTTTTCCTTTCAACTAGGGCTAATACCTTATATTTGTGGACTTAAACAGAGGAATCGTACACTAACACACAAATTTGAACATGAATAATCAGGATTTATTACATATTGCCCGGGAATTCGGTAATCCGGTCTATGTATACGATGCGGAAAAAATCATATCGCAGTATCAAAGGCTTACAGGTGCATTCAATAAAGTGAAAAACCTGAAAATAAACTATGCGGCAAAAGCCCTTTCCAATATTTCGGTACTGAAACTGCTCAATAACCTGGGCAGCGGACTGGATACGGTCTCCGTACAGGAAGTGCAACTGGGATTGCAGGCAGGATTTAAACCGGAGGATATAATCTTTACACCGAACGGGGTTTCTTTGGAAGAGATCGAGGAAGTGGCCGCTCTCGGGGTGCAGATTAACATTGATAACCTCTCCATACTGGAGCAATTCGGCACCAAGCATGCGGATATACCCGTATGTATCCGGATCAACCCGCATGTGATGGCGGGGGGAAATACGAATATTTCCGTGGGACATATCGACTCCAAATTCGGGATCAGTATTCACCAGATGCCGCACCTGTTGCGTATCGTAGAAAATACGAAAATGCACATCAACGGTATTCACATGCATACCGGGAGTGATATTCTGGATATAGAGGTGTTCCTCTATGCATCGGAAATCCTTTTTGAAACCGCAAAACAATTCAAAAATCTCGAATTCATCGACTTCGGAAGTGGTTTTAAAGTACCGTACAAAGAAGGGGATATCGAGACGAATATAGAAGAGCTGGGTAAAAAACTAACCAGGAGATTCAACGATTTTTGCAAGGAATACGGTAAAGACCTGACCCTGGCTTTCGAACCCGGAAAATTCCTGGTAAGCCAGGCCGGATATTTTCTTGCCAAGGTAAACGTGGTGAAACAAACTACTTCCACGGTTTTTGCCAGTATAGATACCGGGTTTAACCACCTGATCCGCCCTATGCTTTACGGTGCGCATCACGAGATCGTAAATATTTCCAATCCGGAAGGAAGAGACCGTTTTTATTCGGTGGTGGGGTATATCTGTGAAACGGATACTTTTGCCAACAACCGGAGGATAGCACAAATAACCGAAGGGGATATCCTGTGCTTTAAAAATGCCGGGGCGTATTGTTTTACGATGGCCAGCAATTACAATTCGCGTTTCCGTCCCGCGGAGGTGCTTTGGTACAAAGGCCAGGCACACCTGATACGCAAAAGGGAAACCTTCGAAGACCTGGTAAGGAACCAGGTAGAAGTAGACCTGCCGCTTTCCGGGAGCAAAAAAGAAAAACAGGAAGCTGTTGCGGTAAAAGACTGAGTGTAAAAAAGCGGATAGGATGCCGCAAAATAAAATATCTGTCGTTTCGGGCAGCAAGGGAAATCCGTTTTCTTTGCTGCCCGACGTGCAGATAGATGTACTCTGATTTTTTTGTTCTAAATATTGAAATTCACATAGACCGATAGGCGGTTTTTAACTTCTACCTTACCATTATTGAGGTTTTGATTGATGGGGAGCATCCCCATAACGCCTAAAGCCCATTTTTTATAAGCAGCTTCCAGGCCCCATTTTCCGAAAAACACATCTCCTTTGGTATTGGCAACGGGTTGTCCGTATTGTTCATTTTCCGCATAGACCTCTCCCGCAATGCCCAGGATAGGAGTAACAGCTACATTGTCCGGAATGGTAAACGAACGGAATATCTGTATACCGTAATTGAACTGGTTCCCGAACTGGTAGTGATCGTTATTTTCGGTCTTGAAGGTGTAATTGACCATGGCACTGGCTCCCCAGTTATCGAGGGTTACGGCATAATCTGTCCCTATAACATAATCCCAGCTGCCCGTACCGGCCTGGAAACCGGGGTTTACACTTCCTTCGTTATTCGATTTATCATAATTCCCCGTAGGAAGTTTGATACCACCTCCGACTTGCAAAGTATGGCGAAGTTTTCCGTTTACTCCCATGGTATCTGCCGGTTTCAGGAGTTTATAAAATCCCATTACCGTCATATCTCCCAAACCGGTGAGGTGTTGATCGGAATTGTCGGCAAAGGTACGGTTGTGAAAATGGTACGGCACCATAGCGTGAACCACCACGCGCTGTCCTACCGGGACCCTTCCCCAGGCCTGTATGGTGTTAAAGTTTTCATCTACCCAGGGCGAATTATTAAAAATACCGTCCCTGGAGCGATATTGCTGGGTAATATACCTCAGGCCGATGAAATTATTGTCCAGCCCGGTACTGTATCCCATACTGCCCCCATTGCCGCTGCATCCGCATACATCACACATAAAAAAAGTTTTAGCGGGGCGAAATGCGGTACGGAAAGGAGAGGGAATACTGTCCGAAGGAGTGTCGGCCCTCATGCATATTGTACTGCCCAGGAAGAAAAGGAAAAAAAGGAAGTACGCCTCCCTCGGAATTAAAAGACGTGCAGATAATCGTTGGTCTCCTTTTTCCTGTTTTCCCCGTATTTGTTTCCGGTGTCGCTTAATATTCTGAAAATCGTTCATCGTTTAAATAATTGTCATCTGTTAATGTCTGTAAAAATGCTATGAGCACGGATTTTTCTTCGGAGGTAAGCGGAATACCCGGGGTATCGCCGTTTTGGAGAATAGGATCGAGATTATCCGATTCCCTGATACCGTTACTGTAAAAATTGAGTACGGATTCCAGGCTCCCGAAACGTCCGTCGTGCATATAGGGCCTGGTAACTCCTACGTTGCGCAGGCTGGGTACTTTAAATGTATACCGGTCAGATTCCCTGCCGCTTACTTCCATCCGCCCTATGTCGTCGAGGGCAGGATTGGGAGGTAGTCCGTTATTGCGGAAAGAATTGTCCGTAAACAGGTCTGTGGCATGACAGCCCGCACACTTTTGCTGAAACAGTTCCAGTCCCTGCTTTTCTTCTTCGGTAAAATCCCCTCCCTGCTCACCTCTTTTATATTTGTCGTACCGCGAGTTGGAAGAAATCATCATTACCATAAACTGGGACAGGGCTTTAAAGAAATTCTCGTTGTTTATTTCACCATTCTCAAATGCGAGAGCAAATAATTCCCGGTATTCTTTGTCCGCTCTTATTTTACCGATGACGCTGGAGACCGTTTCTCCCATTTCCACCTCGTTGGTTATGGGTATAATGGGGAAGAGGTCCAGGTGAGAGGTGGCGCCGTCCCAGGCAAACTCTGTCATAAACGCGGCATTTTGAATGGCCGGGGTGTTTCTCGTACCTTCCTTGTCATCAATGCCGTGGCTGAACTGGTGCCCGTGATGGGTAAAAGCAAAACGTTGTTCATGGCAAAAACCACAGGAAATAAACCCGTTAGCGGACAATTTGCCATCGTAAAAGAGTTTTTTACCCAGTTCAAATCCTTTTTCCGTCGGTGGGTTGGCGGAGATATCGTACTGCAATTCCGGGAAGTTGGACGGTATGGTGAACGTCAATGGTTCGTTGATAGCCTGATATTCGTCATTGTCCGAACTACAGGCTGTTATAGCAAGAACCGGGATTAGCATCAGTAATCTTTTCATCTGTATCTTCTTTAGAGAGAAAAGAAAACCCTGGGGTCGGGCTTTCTTCTCTTTGATTGTTAATGATGATTACCTGAGCCGTTATGTACGTGATCTACAGAGAACATCTCTGTTGCATTTTCGGCGATTTTCGGCGATTTTTCTTCACTGATCATAATAACCGGTTCTTCGGAAAGCAGCATTTTATCGGAACCGTTCAATATTTTATCCGCGTCTACGGATAAGTGGATAAGCGGGTTCATTTCTTCGCTTACTATCGCCTGAGTGCTGAGGTTCAGGGTGACTTCGCGATAATTGTCCAGGCTGGAGCCATGGCTTCCCATATGGATTTTGAATTCCGCGGGTTCCGTTACGGTGGACGAAATAAAGGTGCCTTCGAAATTCAGGAATTTATAACCGGCCTGCCAGGACCACATCATTTCTTCCTGCTCCGCTTCTTCCAGGAAATTTCCCTGTCCTTCGGCTCCCTGGAGGTATTTTTCCTGGTCTACACCGATACCGAATTGCAGTTTTGTATAATTCCCCGCGGGAATTCCGGTAAGAGTGATTTCGGTTTTTTCACTTTCCTCGCTGATCACAAAATAACTGTCGTCTTTGGGATATACGAAAGTGTTTCCCCGGTCATCTGTCAGTGTAAAGTTACTCACAATATAGTTCAGCCTGTCGATAGTAAGGGTTTCGTTATTTCCGTTGGTATATGCGGAAGTATGAAGTATAAGGTCATCGCCTGCCATACCGTTATCGAATTCTATGGATACTTGTCCTTCTCCTGTTAGTGATGCGGAGTCGTCATCAGAGGAACATGAGGTGTAAAGGCCGGCAAGGGCAATAAATAAAAGAGATTTGAATGTATTGGATCGCATTTTTATTTAATTTAAGTTGAAAAACAGGTGTACCTGTCCCTGTTATCATTCCAGGGGAAGATACTTTTATGTGTTAACCGATATTCAGGATAATGCGATCGGTGGTTTCAGGGGGCGGCTTACCGGTAAGAAAAAATAAATGGTATCACATGGGAAAAAAGCATTCCCCGGTTTGTAAACGGAATTGTTCCGGATGATGGGAAACGGGTTGTCCTTTTCGATATAAAGCAAGGGTAATTCCGTTTTTTTAGGAGCTTCGGTCCCTTCTTTATCATTGCTGTCTACGACTTCTTTTGCGATGGCCCCCATGAGATAACACTTTCCGTAGCACTGCATTTTCGGACGTTCCTTATTAATGCAGAGTACGTTGGCAATGTAATCGTAGTTCACCACGTATTCCAGTACGGGAAACAGTGGTTTAAAACACACCAGGAATGCTAATATGAAAAGGGAGTTTTTCAAGAAACCGGTTTAAGGAGGTGAATTATTTCTCGTTCAGCAGCTTTTCGGCTTTTTCAATACTTTGATTAATAAGCTCGCGAAGCTCGTAAACTTCATTTTTTTCTTCCTCGAGGATATTCACTTTAGCGGTAATTTCTTCCCGGGTTTTGTCTTTCGGGTTGAATTCGCCATAGGGGAATTTTTCACTGAAATCCTTCATCCAGTCCATCATGGCTTTGTAGGACATTTCCAGGCTGTCCAGGATACCGGAATGCGTATTGACGGAATCCGCTTCTTGTTTCAATTTTTTGGACAGTGAATTCAGTTTTCCCATTTCGGGCATAATTTCATCATGTACGGCGATTACTTCGTCAAAAAGCTTGTGGTATGCTTCTGCTTCTTCGGACGGTTTGGTGTTGCAAGCGACAACTGTAGTGAAAACCGTAATTAGTATTGTGTATAGTCTGAAAGATCTCATTGCTTGTAATTTTAAATTTCGAATGAACGGAAATCTCCCGTGTATGCCGGTTCGGGCCTTACATAGTATTGCAATGCGGCCTGTTCCGGTATTTTACGGGGAAATCCTGAAAATAATGGAATATTAGTTTCCGTAAAGGAAAAAGAAATTTAAAGCAATGAAATAGGTGGTTTCAGCGGACTGTCGCCGGAGAGGGAAGTATAATTAACGGAGGGAAAATAAGTGTTTACGGTGTAAACAGGGGTAGAAGAGGAAATGGTCGCTACTTCTTCCGTATTCCGGAAGAATAAAAGCTGTTGTTCGAACTTCAGGGTTGGCTTGTCTTTCCGGTCGGTTTCGACTTCCTTTACCGCTTTCATCAGGTAACATTTACCGTAGCACTCCATCTTGGGCTTGTCTTTGTTGATACAAAGCACCCTGGAAATATAATCGTAATTAGCCGCATATTCCAGGAAAGGAAAGGCCGGTCTGAAACAGATAAGTAATGCTAATATGAGAAAAGCGTGTTTCACACGGCAAAAATAACTAAATGTTGCAATCCTGTCGAGTCTATTCCTGTTAAAATAAAAGGATTTCAGAGAAATTATTTATGTTTTTATCTGCCTGGTAATTTCGTACAAGGCAATTCCCGTAGCCTGAACCACATTCATGCTACTATTACTGCCAAACATATCTATGTGGATACAATGGTCGGAATTCTCAATAATAATGGGGGATACCCCCAGGTTTTCATTACCGATGATCAGCGCAATTTTCTGGAGACCGCAGAAATCGAAACGGCTTACCGGCAAACTGTTCTCCGTAATTTCCAGGGCGATCAGGGTGTATTTTTCCTCTTTTAACCGGGCAATAGTGTTTTCGGTATCCTCGTCATAGGAGTAGGGTACGTATTTGTCTGCTGCACGGGCAGTTTTTTTCATTCTGGGGGAAAATTCGGGCGGACGGCTGCCGCAGAAGCGTATTTCCCGTACGCCGAAGGCTTCGGCAATGCGAAACAGTCCGCCTATATTGGCCGGGCCGGTAACGGTATCGCAAACGATGGTGAGGGGAAATTCTTTCTTTTGGAACGGGTTATTGCTGTGGGTAAGCTGCATGGTTTTAATTCTCAAATACATATTGTACGATGTTCGCTCCCATTTGCAGGGCCTTTTGTCGTACTTCTTCCGGGTCGTTGTGTACTTCGGGGTCTTCCCATCCGTCTCCGAGGTCGGATTCGACAGTGAAGAGGAAGACCAGCCTTCCTTCGTGAAAGTATCCGAAAGCCTGCGGGGGGTTATTGTCGTGTTCATGTATTTTCGGAAGTCCGTCCGGAAACGGAAACTTCTGGTGATAAACGGGATGATTGGCAGGGATCTCCGTCCATTCCTTATCCGGAAATACTTTTTTCATTTCCTTTTCCAGGTAAGGGCGCATACCGTAGTTGTCATCTACATGCAGGAACCCACCGGAGAGGAGGTAATTTCTCAGGTTCTCCGCTTCCCCTTCCGTAAAAAAAACATTGCCGTGCCCGGTCATGTGCAGGAAAGGATACTGGAATATGTCTATGTTGCCTACCTCTACGGTTTGTGGTTTTCCGCTGATCCTGGTCCCCAGTTGCTGATTACAGAATGCTATAAGGTTCGGCAGGGAGGTGGGATTGGCATACCAGTCTCCGCCACCACCGTATTTGAGTACGGCAATTTGCTGGGCGGATGCCAGGTGGAAGAAAAAAAGAAGGATTGGTATTACTATTTTTTTCATATGGTATCTTTTTTATGCCCGGATGAAACGCAGGCCCCTGTGTCCTTACGGATCCGTTAACGGGCTTACTGGTTGATGAGGGCAACGGTATGGCAGGCTACGACAGCCGCGGTTTCCGTACGGAGCCGGGTGTTTCCCAAAGATACGGGGATATATCCTTTATTGAGGGCAAGAGCGATCTCTTTTATGGAAAAATCGCCCTCGGGGCCGATGAGGACGGTTACTTTTTGTTCCGGAACAACTTTTTCTTTTAACCGGTGTCTTTCCCCGTCCTCTTCGCAATGGGCTATAAAAAGTTGTCCGTCAGCTTCCTGTTGCAGAAGAGATTCCAGCGGAACGGGAGGATTTAGTTTTGGCAGATACGCGGAAAGGGATTGTTTCATGGCCGATTGAACAATTTTTTCCAGTCTTTCGGTTTTCACCACGGTTCTTTCGGAATGTTCACAGATAACCGGGGTAATTTCGTCAATACCTATTTCTGTCGCTTTTTCCAGGAACCATTCATACCGATCGTTCATTTTGGTCGGGGCTACGGCCAGGTGTATGTAATAATTCCGGGGTTCCTGCCGGCTCTTTTCCGTAATACGGGCAGTACAATGCCGGATATCCGCCAGGGTAATCTCCGCCTGGAATATCCAGCCTTTACCGTTAGTGAGATATATGCTGTCTCCTTCCGACTTTCGCAGTACCCTTACAATATGCCTGCTTTCTTCCTTGTCAAACGTAAACTGTTTTTTCTCCCCGGTAATGTCCGGACTGTAAAATAGATTCATAAATGCAAACTGTGCTGGTTTGTGCGAATATATAAATTATTGGTTATTCTCCGTATGGAGAAGCAATAGCTTATTATTTTATGGTTTTACAGGGAGCCCGGACGTTTTTTTAAGAACCCCCGTCTACCAGTTTTTTTCATAAGATGATATAAAAAAAGCCCCAGGGTAGGCATTCTCACTATAATATTGAAAAAAGGAGAATACGTGGCCAAGAGCATTATGTATACAAATATAATAAAAAATAATTTATGCTATGAAACTGAGGTTGAGGTAAAAAGTAAAAACATCTTGAAATTCAAACAGTTTGTCACTAGTTGTTTTTTTACCTTTGGAGTTCGGAGTTGATAAGGTTAGAAACCCGGAAAATCTGTTTTGCCACGGATACAAGGATTCGTGTATCCGTGGCTAAAATGAATAGAAATTAGAGGTTTTAACCTAAACCATATTTTTAATAAAAAGAACCTGCTCCACAGATGCATTACCCATTTGGGCATCTCCGGTTTTAAAAGATTCAAAACCGGCATTGCGTATGATCTTCTGTGCAGTGTCTTCAGCCTTGAAGGTGCGGATAATTAAAGCATCGTGTTTCTTTTGCCGGGTGATCTCTTCCAGGCGTTGAAGGAGTTCCGCAAGGCCTTTCCCCTCCGTGTTGTGCAGTATTTTATGTGCCAGCAGAGGTTTGTCACTGTCTTCCGGCTTTTCTTCTCCGGGCAGGGAAGCTATCAGTTCGGCCGAGGCAACCGGAATGGATTCTTCAAAGGCCATAAGCATTTGTTTGGAAAAGTCATTATGGCTTTTCACCAGGGGTTCCAGTGTATAAGTTTCGTCCAGGTGCTTCCTGATGTCCGGATATTTCTTGTGATCCTTGAACAGTCTTTTATAATGTTCTTTGGTATTTTCTATAATCCAGTTTGCATAATCTTCGGTAAGGACTACATATTTTACTTGGATGGGCATGTTTTTGCTTTTTTGCGGTTATATTTCAATATGTTCCGTCACTTTCTTTTTTCGGAACATGTACAGCCATATGGTACGTGATAAACGAAAGTTAAAGGTGCTGGATACCAGTGCCATTGCTATTATAATAAAAAAAATATAGATATTTCCCAAACCTATGATAAATTTACCGAGAACCAGAACGGCTATCATCTCCGCCATGGTAAGAGCATAACTTACATACATAGCCCCGAAAAAGTAACCGGGCTCCCGGATGAATTTATAGCCGCAGTTATGGCATTTCCGGTACATTTTAGGCATGCGGAAATAAAAAGGATTTCCTTTGGACTCAAAAATGTCTCCTTTTTCACAATTTGGACATTTCTCTTTTAGAATGTGCCGGATGTCTGACATGATCTCCTCGGTTTAAAAATTCAGAACAAAGTTGGTCAATAAGTAAATATCGGGAGTTATACTATTCTCGCTTTAATTTGTACTTTTGGGACATTGTGTATGGCATAACCCTGGTTTTGGAAATAGATAAAAGATATGAAAAACATACAGGTGTTACACATAGAAGAGTTCGGGAAGCAGGAAGAGTATCCCTTTTTTTACAGCAATACTTTCCGGGAACATTCCGGTAGTTTTCACGAAACCATAACAGTTCCGCACAAGCACAATTTTTTTGTTATGGTGCTGTTTACCCGGGGGCATGGTGTGCATGAAATTGACTTTAATTCGTATGCAATAAAGCCCGGAAGTGTCTTTTTAATGTACCCGGGGCAGACCCATTACTGGAAATTTTCGGAGGATGCGGATGGTTATGTGGTGTTCCATACCCAGGAATTTTATGAGATGCATTATACAAACCGTTCCATACACGGCTTCCCGTTTTATTACTCCACACAGAATCCGCCCTGTTTATACCTGGATAAAGCGGATATGCTAAAAACGGAAACCGTTTTCCGTGAAATTCACTCCGAATATGAAGGTGAGGATTTTATGAAAATGCAGCGTATAGCAAGTTTGCTGGACCTGTTGTATATAAACCTGAGCCGTCTCTATCTCCGGAGTAACACCACCGAAAGCCCGGTATCCGTAACCTATATGCGTAAGATCAGGCAATTGGAGCAGTTAATAGAAATGCACTATATGGCTGAAAAACTACCCTCGGCCTATGCGGATATGATGCACATCAGTCCGAAACACCTCAATCGTATGGTAAAAACCTCTCTCCGGAAAACCACATCCGATCTCATTGCGGAACGGGTGATCCTGGAAGCTAAAAGATTGCTGGTACATTCACAAAATTCGTTTACGGAAATAGCCAGGGCATTGGGATATGAAGATTACGCTTATTTTTCGCGCCTGTTCAAACAGAAAACCGGGCTAACACCATCCGGTTTTGTACATAAATATGAATAGATGGCTTTAACCCGGGATTTTTATTGAAACCGAATAAATGGTTTATGTCTTCTATTGATCCGGAATTCAACGTCGTGAAATTTGACTTTCGAACGCCGTCATTTACAATGGCAGAAGTTGACACTCCAGTTCGGCACACTGCAGTCCGTATTCGGAGCATGTGGCGGGCGGGCAATCGCCCCACGGATCATCGCATATAACAGGTACGATACATTGTTTTTTTCCACCGGTGATGGCTCTTTGCTGCTCTTTGTCCAATGGAGTGCCCAGATTCAGGATGTGTTTTTTCATGGTAAAAAAATTTTAGTTGATTAATGTGTTATCCCGGACCTTTATGGACACCCGGGATTTGTGTCCGTAAAACTTAAGGATATACATATGATACCGGAAGTGGATGTTCGGAGCTCCATGTATAAACAGAATTAAGATTCGGGGTGTATTAATAAATATGTAAGATACAAAAAAATATTAAACCCGGATTTAAATCTGTTGAAAAGAATACTTAAAGGGATGTAAATCCCATTTGGATATTATTGCAGGGCTTATACTTTAAACCGGGCTTTTGCGGTAACGGTTTGTTCGGAAAAATCCTTTTCCAGGTATTTCAGGTACCCGGTAATACCGATCATCGCGGCGTTATCGGTGGTGTATTCGAATTTCGGGATAAAGGTTTTCCAGCCGTATTTTTTTTCAGCTTCTTTCAGGGCGAGCCGTATACCGGAATTGGCGGAAACCCCGCCACCTATGGCAACCTGTTTTATTCCGGTTTCCTTGCTGGCTTTTTTGAGTTTGTCCATCAGTATATTCACAATGGTGTACTGAATAGAAGCGCAAATATCTTTCAGGTTTTCTTCTGTAAAACCGGGATTTTCAGCCGTGTGCTTCTGTATAAAATACAATATGGAAGTCTTGAGTCCGCTGAAGCTGAAATTTAACCCGTCTACTTTCGGTTTCGGAAACCGGAAAGCTTTCGGATCACCTTCTCCGGCATATTTATCTATAAGCGGTCCGCCCGGGTAGGGAAGTCCCAGTATTTTGGCGCTTTTGTCAAAAGCTTCTCCCACGGCATCATCAATAGTCTGACCGATAACGGTCATGTCGAAATAATTATCCACACGAATGATCTGTGTGTGCCCGCCACTGATGGTCATAGCCAGGAACGGAAAAGAAGGCTTGTCAAAACCGTCTTCCTCTATAAAATGGGCGAGAATATGCGCCTGCATGTGATTTACTTCTATAAGCGGAATATTTAACCCCAGTGCCAGGGACTTGGCAAAGGATGTTCCCACGAGCAAGGAACCCAGTAAGCCGGGACCACTGGTAAAAGCTATGGCGGATAACTCTTTTTTACCGATATTTGCTTTGTCAAGGGCCATATGTACAACCGGAACAATGTTTTGCTGATGTGCCCTGGACGCGAGTTCCGGAACAACACCGCCGTATTCCTCGTGAATTTTTTGAGTGGCAACAACATTGCTCAGGACTTTCCCGTTAAGGAGAACGGCGGCAGAAGTGTCGTCGCAGGAAGATTCTATGGCCAGGATGTATGTTTTTTGCTCTTTCATCAGCACTTTTGGAATAAAAATTGTTGCGTGCAAAGGTAGGTATTTTGTTCGTTGTTTCCTTAACCGATCCGATCACCGGCGATAACCGTAATCCGTATTTCATAACCTGTTAATCCAGTTAGGGCGTATCAGAAAATTCAGGAAAATAGTAGTCAGGACCTTTTTGATCCTGTTTGTATTACTGGTAATGGTGAGCATTTTTTTAGCGCTCCCCCCGGTACAGACAGGTATTGCCAACAGGGTGACCAGGGCCATTAACGAAGATTTCGGAACCAACATAGAGGTACGCAGGGTTTACATATCTTTTTTCGGCAGTGTTAGTCTGCGCGGGGTGTATATTGAAGACCATCACCGGGATACCCTGATTTCCGTAGACCGCCTCAACACCTCCCTGCTGAGTTTTCGGAATGTGAAAAGCATGATCGACGGCAAACTGAATTTCGGGGATATGGATATGAAAGGGGTATTTTTTAACCTTCGTACCTACGCGGAAGAAGAAGATACCAACCTCGATGTTTTTGTGGAAAAACTGGACAGCCAGGATACTACGAGCACCAGCACGGAGCCTTTTTTGCTTACTACTTCTTTTATACGCCTGGAAGATGCGCGTTTCCGGGTGATGGATGATAATGCCGGGAACCCCGAAGTTCTTTATTTCAGGGAAATCCGTGCCGATCTGCAGGACTTTAAAATAGAAGGCCCTGAGGTTACTACGAAAGTAAGGCAACTCGGGTTGATCGCCGATCGCGGTATGGAAGTGCTAAGGCTGGATACCGATTTCTCCTACGGGCTTACGGAAATGCGACTGGAAAACCTTTCTGTGGAAACGCCCGAATCGGATATTAAGGGTAACCTGGCTTTCCTGTACGACCGGGAGGATTTTGCCGACTTTGTAAACAAGGTAAACGTAGAAGGAAATTTTGAAAATACCACTATTGCCTTTGATGAGGTCAATACTTTCTATAACGAATTTGGCCGGGGCAAACGGGTAACCTTTAGTTCGGAACTGGAAGGGGTGCTCAATGACCTTCGAACCAAAAATCTTCGGGTAACTACGGAGAATACAAGTATAAGCGGGGACTTTGATTTTAAAGGACTGTTCTCTTCGGATATCCCGTTCCGGATGGATGCCAATATCGGGTATCTTTCTTCCAATTACTATCAGTTGCGGGGACTATTGCCCAATATACTCGGAAATTCCTTGCCGTCTTCCCTGGAAAAACTCGGACAACTTCGTGCCCGTGGAATAGCCGTGATCACGGAGACGGCAATTAAGACCGACCTGGAGCTGGAAACCGATCTGGGAAGCAGCGTATCCGAATTACAGCTTACCGAAATAAACGATATAGACAATGCTTCCTATACCGGGACCATAACCCTGACGGATTTTGACCTGGGACAATTTATCGAAGATGACAGTTTCGGGAAAACTTCGCTGAAGATGGATGTGGACGGCAGGGGCTTTACCAAGGAAACACTGAATACGGAAGTGCGGGGAGCGGTGAGCCAAATCGTATATAATGGTTATAATTATAATGATGTGATGGTTTCCGGAGTGGTCAAAGATCAGTTGTTTGACGGTTCCCTGGTTTCCAATGATGAAAATTTTAAGATGAGTTTTGATGGTCTGGCTGATTTTTCCCTGATCGAGAACCAGTTCGATTTCCGGGCGTCCATTACCCGGGCCGACCTCCATGCCCTTAATTTTGTGTCCAGGGACAGCATATCTGTCTTTTCCGGGGATATAAGTATGAATATTACAGGTAACGACATAGATAACCTTAAAGGAGAAATCAATTTTACGAGGACAAATTACAAAAACCAGAATGACGATTATTACTTTGAGGATTTCAAGGTCATTTCCGTCATAGACGAAACAGGCCGGGTACTCACGGTGGATTCCCCGGAGATTATCAATGGTTTTATGAAAGGAAACTTCTCGTTCCGGGAACTGGGAAAAATAGTACAGAATTCCGTGGGTAGTATTTATGCTAACTACAGTCCGCATGATATAAAGCCAGGTCAGTATGTCGAGTTTAACTTTTTTATAAACAGTAAGATCATTGAGGTGTTCTACCCGGAAGTGAAACTGAGTAAAAACACCTATGTAAAAGGAGAAATGATAGCGGATGAGGGAGATTTTAAATTTAATTTCCGCTCGCCGGATATCGAGGCTTTCGGCAATGCTATTAAAAATATCGACCTGCAGATCGACAATAAAAATCCCCTGTTTAACACCTATGTTGAGATCGGAGAGATCCATACCGGCTTTTATGATATTTCCAGGTTTAACCTGATCAATACTACTATTAAAGATACATTGTTCTTCCGTACCGAATTTCAGGGGGGCGATGATTCCAAAGATGTTTATAACCTGAACTTCTACCATACCATAACTCCCGATAACAAATCGGTTGTGGGGCTAAAAAGGTCCGAGGTAGGCTTTAAAGGCAATCAGTGGTTGCTGAATAAGGATAACAATCATAAGAACCGGGTGGTGTTCAGCAAGACTTTGGATACCATTACGGTAGAAGAAGTTGTGATGAATTATGAGGAAGAGCAGGTTAACCTCCAGGGGAAAATGATCGATTCCACGTACAAAGATTTTTCGGTCCAATTTAAAAATGTTTCACTGGAGAAGGTAACTCCCGATATTGATAACCTCCACCTGAAAGGATTGATGAACGGGGAATTTTACGTATTGCAACAACGGAAAAATTTCTATCCGTCGTCCAGCCTTCGCATTGATGATTTTGCGGTAAACGACATCAACCTGGGAAATTTTGATGTGGGGATCGTAGGTAGTCAGGACCTTTCGAGTTACGGGATAGATGCCGTTATTCAAAAGGGAAACAAGAAAATACTCGATATAGTAGGAGACGTGTCTTTTGAGAACAATGCTTCGTCACTTGACGTGAAAATGTCGATGAACGACCTGGCAATAGAAGCCTTTAGTATGCTGGGGTCGGACGTTATTTCGGATCTCAGGGGACTGGTTTCCGGAAATGCCAGGCTCTCCGGGACATTCAAAAAACCGGATCTGAACGGAAAGCTGACCCTGAAAAATGCCGGGTTAAAGATACCATACCTGAACGTTAATCTGGATTTTGACCCCGAAACTACTGTTGATCTGTTCGGGCAGACCTTTCAGTTCAACAGCTTAACCCTGACCGATACGGAATACAAAACCAGGGCTTTGTTTGACGGAACCATAACCCATACGGCCTTTTCCGACTGGTATCTCGATTTTTCCCTGGACACACAAGGACAGCGTTTCCTGGCGCTCAATACCCCGGAGACCGAAGAAGAATTGTTTTACGGTACGGGGTTCATCAATGGAGAGGCGCAGATATACGGGCTTACGGATGAATTGACCATCAAGGTTTTTGCCACTACCGGAAAGGGAACATCACTGAAGATACCTTTGGATAACGAGGTAACGGTTGGGGATACCTCTTTTATCAACTTTATAGACAAGCAGGGGGAAACCAGTTTTGAGACCCGCGACAGGGAACTGGCGGACTATAAAGGGTTGGAACTGGAATTTGACCTGGATATAAACCCCGATGCCGAAGTGGAGATCGTAATTGATAAGGAACTGGGTAGTTCGCTCAGGGGAAGAGGAGCCGGAAATATACTTCTGGAGATCAATACCAACGGTAAGTTTCGTATGTGGGGGGATTTTACTACCTATAGCGGAGACTACAATTTTAAATACGGAGGCATCATAGAAAAGAAGTTCAAGGTGAAACCCGGTGGATTTATGAGTTGGAACGGGGATCCGCTCCGGGCAAATGTAGACCTCGAAGCCGTGTATAACCTGAATGCAAACCCCGCCGTGTTACTGGATAATAATTCCGTGACCCGTAAGATAGAGACCGACCTTATTATTAAACTCAACGGGGAACTTCTGCAACCGGATATTGATTTCGATATTCAGTTTCCGGGAACCAATGCCGTGATTAATTCCGAGTTGCAGTATAAACTCGATGACAAAAGCAAAAGAGAGTTACAGGCATTGTCCCTGCTCTCCCAGGGTGCTTTCATCAATAATGAGATCAATATCAGCGGTGGTGGAGTGGCAGGTAACTTTATAGAGTCCGGTTTTAGTATGCTGAACGATATTCTGAACTCCGGGGATGGTAAATTTGATATCGGGCTTTCCTATGAACTCGGAACAAGAGACCCGAACCTGGATTTTGAGACACAGGACAGGTTTGGCGTAACGGTTTCCACCCGGATAAACGAACGTATACTGATCAACGGAAAGATAGGGGTGCCTATCGGCGGTGTAGCCGAAACGGCCGTTGCCGGAGATGTGGAAGTGCAGATACTGCTCAATGAGGACGGGACACTCCGGGCAAGGATATTTAACAGGGAGAACGAAATACAGCAATGGCTTGCGGACCGCATAGGATATACCCAGGGGGCCGGTCTTTCGTACCAGGTGGATTTTAATACCTTCCGCGAGTTGCTGCAAAAAGTATTCACCAAAGAAAAAGATGCCTCACAAAAAGCTTCCGCCCCGCAGAAAGAAGCCTCTGCCGGGTCGGAAACCATGGGAAACGGTTTGATACATTTCGGCCAGAAAGGAGATTGAAGAAAGTGCGAGGTCAGAAGTACGAAGTTAGAAGTAAAGCTTAAAAAATCTTCGGACTCCTAACTTCGTGCTTCTGACTTTACAAAATATCACTTTTCATACGTTTCCATACTACGGCCAGTAACAGTCCGGAAACGATCATGGCGATAGTCAATCCTATGGCAAGCGGGTAGTTGCCGTATATCCAGTTGCCCGTAGCAAACATACAGCAATAAACCAATATACATCCCAGGATCATGGCCAGTATACCGGAAGGAACCGACCATTTTTCCCTGCTGTCCATAATATTGACATCCTCTGCCCGTGCCTGGTCCAGTATTCTTTTCCATCCCGGTCCGCCCGGCTGTGTCTTTTGATAGAAACTGTACAGTACTTCCTTTTTTTCCGGTTTGGTAGCAAACGTAACCAGAAGCCATATGATGGTGGTTATAAATACTATTGCCGGCAAGGTGGCCCAGGAAGGGAATACTCCCGCTACAAATGTACCGCTCCTTTCTGTGTAACCGAAAAAATAATCTTTCAGAGGAGAAAGGGTCAATACCAGGCTGGTAATAGCTGCTGCAAACATTACGGATATTTCGCTCCATGCATTGATCCGCCACCAGAACCAGCGCAGTATGTAAACCAGCCCGGTTCCCGCGCCGAACATAAGAAGAATGTCAAATAATTGTTTGGCATTGGTCAGCAGGAGGGCCATTGCGGCACTGGCAACCATTAATAACACTGTGGAAAGACGCCCCACGTTTACCAGTTCTTTTTCCGATGCGTTTTTGCGCACGGTCTGCTTGTAAAAATCATTTACGATATAGGAAGATCCCCAGTTGAGCTGCGTAGAAATGGTACTCATATAAGCAGCGCCCAAAGAGGCCAGTACAAGTCCGAGAAGCCCGCTGGGAAGTTTGGTCAGCATGGCAGAGTACGCCAGGTCGTGTCCCAGTTTGCTCTCCTCAATTCCGGGAAAAGCTTCGTGTATGCTTGCTATGTCCGGAAACACTACCAGAGATGCCAGTGCAACCAGTATCCAGGGCCATGGCCTTACACCATAATGCATGATGTTAAAGAAAAAAGTAGATGCTATGGCATGGTTTTCGTTTTTTGCGGCCAGCATACGCTGCGCGATATATCCGCCTCCGCCCGGTTCTGATCCCGGGTACCAGGAACTCCACCATTGTACCGCCAGTGGGATGATAAGAATGGATATAAGTGCTTCCGTATCTGAAAAGTCCGGTAGGATAGATAATTTGCCTACTACATTTTCATGAGTCATCAACTTGGTAATGCCTCCTACTTCCGGGATGTTTACCAGGTAATAAGCAGCTCCTACTGCGCCGATAATAGCGGTGAAAAACAAGATAAAATCCGTATAGACAACACCTTTAAAACCTCCTATGGCACTGAATATAACAGTGATTACTCCACCTATAAGCACTGTCTGTATAGGAGAGAGTCCCAGCATAATACCTCCTATTTTTATCGCCGCGAGGTTTACCGCGGCCAGGGTGATGATGTTAAAAAAGAGCCCCAGGTATATGGAGCGGAAACCCCGTAGGAACTTTGCCGGCTTTCCGCCATACCGCAGCTCGTAAAACTCCATATCTGTCAATACATTGGATTTGCGCCATAGTTTGGCATAGATAAATACGGTAGACAAGCCGGTCAGTAAAAATGCCCACCAGGCCCAGTTGCCCGAAACCCCGTTCGTACGCACAATGTCTGTCACCAGGTTGGGAGTATCCGTGGAAAACGTTGTGGCTACCATAGAAAAACCTAACAGCCACCAGGGCATGCTACGGCCGGAGAGAAAGTATTCTGTGGTGTTCTTGCCCGAACTCCTGGATACGACAATACCGATGGTCAGGGTTATGGCAAAAAAACCGAAGATAAGGGAGTAATCTAAGAATGATAGTTCCATGAAAGTTATAGTTAGTAATTTGTTTTATGGTTTTATTTATTATCTGGTTAAAAGTTAAAATCCTGTTCCCGGTAATATTCCGATTCAGAGCGATTGGTTTTCTGAAAATTATTTATGTATTCGTGGCTAAACGGGCTTTGGGTTGACCATATCAAAATCTTCGCTCTCATGATCATATCTGGTCCTGGTTATCCTTAAAAATGCTCTCTTTAGCCTGTTTTATATAGTTTCTTCCGATAGGAATGCGCTTGTGGTTTATTTCTATGATATTCCCTTCTACCGCTTTTACCTTATCAATGGCTATCGTATAAGATCGGTGTACACGTATAAAGTTTGCGGAGGGGAGTTCTTCCGTGATATTGGTCAGGGATTTGTGAACAATGTATTCATCTATTGTGGTTACCACCTTTATATAATCTTTAAGGCTTTCGATAAACAAGATATCGTTGAGGTTGACTTTTACCATTTTTTTATCTACCTTTAAGAACATATGTGGCTCCGGTTGTGTCTTTGTGTTTACGAGCCCACCACGTTTTATAGAGATTTCTTTGGCAAGTTTGTTGATCGTTTTTGCAAAACGATGAAAGGGGATGGGTTTTACCAGGTAGTCAAACACGTCCAGCTCATAGCTCTCCACGGCGTATTCGCGGTAGGCGGTGGTGATGACAATAAATGCGTCGAAGCTGATGTTCTTGATGAAATCCAGCCCGCTCATCTTTGGCATATTGATATCGAGGAAAATGACGTCTATATCATTATTCTCCAACGAAGCCATGGCTTCGATCGGATTATTGTGGCAGGCGGTGATTTCCAGATTCTGAAACTCCCCTGCATGAGATAACAGTACGCTTGCTGCAAGAGGTTCGTCATCTATAATGATACATTTAATTTTCATCTATACCCTGGTTTAGAAAAAGCGGCATATTACCGGTGCCATTTTGTTACCTGGTTTATGGCCAGAATTTTGAAAAATTGACAAAAACATCTCAAAAAGAGCCAAAAAATAGATGTATTTTTACTAAAAACAAAATATTTTAAAATAATTTTTTATAAGCTTAAATTACTGATATTTACTAATATGTGAAATGATGTAATTGATGAGTTTTTTAGTGTTGTTCAGCTAATTTTTTTTCGTTCTGTAATATTTAGTTCTAAATTTTTGCACTGAAAATTTCGTACCGTCCCGGGTTCACAGAAGCCTTTGCAGGTAAGGGGAAGGAACGGTCCGGAAGTTGTAAGGGGCAGTCGTTTTTTGGGCCGGAAGTAATATCTTTAAGTCCGGAAAATAACGCTATTCGTGACATAGTTGAGTGCGCTGGTCGAAAAAGTTTTAGCATATGGACCATATTGAATAGTTTAGTTTCGAAAAAATAAATCACATTCATACCGTTAGTTATGCATCGATATTTAGTACAAGCTAATGATATTAGCCACAAGGAAGTGGGGAAATTCGAAGAGACCCGTTACGAGAGATTCCACAATGAGGTCTTTGAAAACTCCCACCAGGCTTCTGTTCTTGTTGCCGAAGAAATAGCGCAACTTATTAAGGACAAAGAGGAAAAGGGAGAAAACTGCGTGCTGGGCCTTGCTACGGGGTCTTCACCTATAAAAGTATATGAAGAACTCGTGCGTATGCACCATGAGGAAGGACTGAGTTTTGCTAATGTAATTACTTTTAACCTGGATGAGTACTATCCTATGAATAAGGATAATCACCAGAGTTATCATTACTTTATGCATCAGCATTTGTTTGATCATATCGATATAAAACCGGAAAATGTGCACATTCCGGACGGTAGGGTTTCCCTCGAAGAGATCCACCAGTATTGCATCGATTATGAAATGAAGATCAAGGAATACGGCGGACTCGATTTTCAACTACTGGGCATAGGACGTACAGGGCATGTAGGGTTTAACGAACCGGGATCGCATTACAATTCCGGGACCAGGATCATTACCCTGGATCACCTTACCCGGGGAGATGCCGCGTCGGATTTCAACGGCATTGAAAATGTACCGAAGAGGGCTATTACCATGGGAATAGGGACCATTCTCAAAGCAAGGCGTATAGTATTGCTCGCGTGGGGGCATAAAAAGGCGGAGATTATTAAGGAGACTATAGAAGAAGAGATTACTGCCAATGTTCCCGCCACGTACCTGCAACAACATAAGAACACCACATTTATACTGGATTATGAAGCTGCTTCGGAGTTGACAAGGTTCAAAACGCCATGGCTGGTAGGACAATGTGTGTGGACGGATGAACTGAAACGCAAGGCTATGGTTTGGCTGAGTTTAAAAACCAATAAACCGATCCTGAAGCTTACGGACAGGGATTATAACGATAACGGGATGTCCGGCTTACTGGCACAGGAAGGCTCCGCTTATGAGTTGAACATACAGATGTTCAATGTGCTGCAACATACCATCACAGGATGGCCCGGAGGAAAACCCAATGCGGATGATACCAAACGTCCGGAAAGGGCGGAACCTGCCAAAAAGCGGGTTATTATATTCAGTCCGCACCCCGATGACGATGTGATCTCTATGGGAGGTACCTTCTGCCGTCTTATAGATCAGGGACACGATGTACATGTAGTATACCAGACTTCCGGCAATATTGCCGTAACCGATGCAGAAGCACTCAAATTTGCTGAGGTAGCCAAAGATATTACCGGGGATGCAACCCCTTCCGTATTTAAGGAAACTATAGATTTTCTGAACAACAAAAGGGAAGACCAGACAGACTCCCTGGATGTAAGGAAACTGAAAGGACTTATACGAAGAAGGGAATCTTACGGGGCTACACGTTACGTTGGCCTGGGAGATAAAAACATACACTTCCTGGACCTGCCCTTTTATGAGACCGGTGAGGTGAAGAAAAATCCGATCGGAGAGGAAGATATACAGATGATCGTAGATATCATAGCGCAAATAAAACCGCACCAGATATATGCTGCCGGAGATCTGGCCGATCCGCATGGTACACATAAAGTGTGTCTGGACGGTATTTTTGAAGCGTTAAAGCGATTAAAATCCGAGTCTTACATGGAAAACTGCTGGGTGTGGCTGTATCGCGGAGCATGGCACGAATGGGGACTGGACGAAATAGAAATGGCCGTGCCTATGAGTCCGGACCAGGTGATCCGCAAACGAAATGCTATCCTGTTTCACCAGTCGCAAAAAGACCGGGTGATGTTCCAGGGAGACGATTCCAGGGAATTCTGGGTCCGGGCAGAAGAGAGGAACAAGGCCACCGCAAGATTATACGATGCCCTGGGGCTTGCCGAATACGAAGCCATAGAAGCATTTAAGAGATATTATTTTTAGTGTTTTTCAATTATTAATCATTACGTTCGGATCCGCCTGTTTCTCAGCAGGCGGATTTTGAATTATAACAAACAGGGCAATCGCATTATTATGGAGTAAATCCATTTAAGCTTAAAAATTTAAGGTTCCAGGTTTCAGGTTACAAGTTTGGGCATGGCCTTCGATAAACTCAGGATGCCCGCCTGCCGGAGGCAGGAACTAAGGCCGAAGGGAAGGGTAGATTACAGGTTTATAGTTTAATTTACAGATTAGAGGTTGGAGGTGTGAACTATAAATACCGGTGACTGGAAAACCGGCAACTGACAGCTGCAACCTGTAACTTGCAACCTGAAATTTTAAACCTTGCAATTATAGTTTTTTTAATGCGTTTGCCTTGTTATAACAAGCAGCGTATTTCTGTTTTTTACAGGAATGTTGCATTTTGATATGGAGTTAAGATGGTTTTCATTTGCCTCTGATAGTGATAATAAAATTGTAGAAATTGCATTTATTGGTCGGTGAATGGCTTTTCGTGTTAAATAATACAGGATTAAAGTTAAAAGTTTTTAACGAAAACGTTAGAAATGCTCAAACATCCGCAATTAGATTTTCAAGTAAAAAATTATTAAATATCTTTGGTAGCTTTTAAAACAAAAATCATGTCAAACATTATAAAAAAGGTCGCTGTTTTAACTTCCGGAGGGGATTCTCCCGGTATGAATGCGGCAATCCGTTCTGTAGTTCGTACCTGTGCATATTATAAACTGGAATGTGTTGGTATCTACAGGGGGTATCAGGGAATGATAGAAGGCGATTTTAAAGCTATGAATGCCCGGAGTGTGAATAACATTATCACCAGGGGCGGTACCATCCTGAAATCGGCAAGATCTAATGATTTCCGAACGGTTGAGGGCAGAAAGAAAGCATATGAGCAACTCAAAGAACACGGCATAGAGGCTTTTGTGGTGATCGGAGGAGACGGGTCTTTTACTGGGGCGATGATCTTTAGTGAGGAATTCGGTTTTCCGGTAATGGGTATTCCCGGTACTATTGATAACGATATTTATGGTACGAGTTTTACACTTGGTTACGATACGGCATTGAATACGGTGGTGGAAGCCATCGATAAAATACGGGATACGGCTATTTCTCACAACAGGCTGTTCTTTGTTGAGGTTATGGGGCGCGATGCGGGGCATATAGCACTGAATACAGGTGTTGGGGCCGGTGCTGAGGAAATTCTTATCCCCGAAGAGAACCTGGGACTGGAAAGATTGCTCGAATCCCTGGAGAGAAGCCGGTTGTCGGGAAAATCTTCCAGCATTGTCGTAGTGGCCGAAGGGGATAAAATAGGTAAAAGCGTTTTTGAACTCAAAGAATACGTGGAACAGAACCACCCGGACTATGATGTCAGGGTTACGGTACTCGGGCATATTCAGCGGGGCGGAAGACCTACCTGTTTTGACCGTGTCCTGGCCAGTAGAATGGGGGTGAAAGCCGTGGAAAGCCTGCTGGAAGGTAAATCCAACTACATGGTTGGTTTCCGTGAGGACAAAATACTGCTCACGCCATTGGAGAAAGCGGTAAAAGGAAAGTCCGAAATAGACAGGGAGCTTCTGCGCGTATCGGATATTATGACCACATAACCCCTGTTTTTTCGTAACTTAGAAGGATAACAAAAAAGCAAATCAAAATAAATCACAATAAATAATAAGATCATGTCAAACTTAAAAATTGGTATTAACGGTTTCGGAAGAATAGGACGATTAGTTTTCAGGGAAACCGTAAAAAGAGATAATGTAGATGTAGTAGCTATTAATGACCTGTTAGACGTGGATCACCTGGCATACCTGCTGAAATATGATTCTGTACACGGTACATTCCAAGGTACTGTAGAAGTAAAGGACGGGAACCTTGTGGTAAACGGAAAAACCGTAAGGATTACTGCCGAAAGAGATCCTAAAAGCCTGAAATGGGATGCGGTCGGAGTTGATGTAGTGGCGGAATGTACAGGTATATTCACTACTCTCGATACCGCACAACAACACATAGAGGCCGGAGCCAAGAAAGTAGTTATCTCCGCGCCTTCAAAAGATGCTCCTATGTTTGTAATGGGAGTTAACCATAAAGAAGCCAAGTCTACCGATAATATCGTGTCCAATGCTTCTTGTACAACAAACTGTCTTGCGCCTATCTCCAAAGTACTGAACGACGCTTTCGGTATCGAGGAAGGTCTGATGACCACAGTACATGCTACTACAGCGACACAGCTTACTGTAGATGGCCCGTCCAGAAAAGATTTCCGCGGGGGAAGAAGTGCGCTGCTTAACGTTATTCCCGCTGCTACCGGTGCTGCCAAAGCAGTTACCAAAGTTATTCCCGAGCTGGAAGGTAAACTTACCGGAATGGCATTCAGGGTTCCTACTGCGGACGTGTCTGTAGTAGACCTTACCGTCAGGCTGAAAAAGGAGACTTCTTACGCAGAGATCAAAAAAGCGGTAAAAGCTGCTTCCGAAGGTGAATTAAAAGGAATCCTCGGGTATACGGAAGAACTGGTAGTGTCTCAGGACTTCGTAGGAGATACCCGTACCAGTATCTTTGATGCGGATGCAGGAATAGAGCTGAACTCCAAATTCTTTAAAGTTATAGCATGGTACGATAACGAAGCAGGGTATTCTAGCAAACTGGTAGATCTGGCACTTCACGTATCTTCATTATAATAAGATAGTAGTCAAAGAAGGCAAACAGAGAAAAGGGAAATATATACACCATCTCTGTTTGTTCTTTATTAATAAATTATTGAGAATATGATATTAATTGTTGATAGTGGAGCCACAAAATCAGATTGGATCGCCTTAGATGAGGAAGGAAACAAGTTATTTTTAACAAAGACCCTGGGGCTTAGTCCGGAAGTGCTTACCCGGGAAATTATAGACGAACGTCTTGCCAATAATTTCGAACTGAGTAATAATAAGGATAAGGTAACCCAGCTCTATTTTTACGGTGCCGGCTGTGGTACGGACAGGATGAAGACTTATCTTACGAAGATTTTTAAGAACTTCTTCGTAAATGCCAAGACATTCATCAAGGAAGATACCTATGCGGCAATACACGCCACGGCAGAACCGGGAGAGCACGCTATTGTGTGTATACTGGGAACCGGGTCCAATTGCAGTTATTACGACGGCAGCGAAGTTTTCCAGAAAGTTATATCTCTGGGGTATATACTGATGGATGATTGCAGCGGAAATTATTTCGGTCGTCAGTTGCTCCGGGATTACTATTACCACAGGATGCCCAAAAGCCTGGCGCATAAGTTTTCGGAAGCTTATGACCTGGAAGCGGACGTCATTAAAAATAACCTCTATAAACAACCCAACCCGAATACCTATCTGGCAACCTTTGCAAGGTTTGTTATTGAAAACCGGGAGCATGAATACAGTCAGAAACTCATTCGGAAAGGGATGCAGTTGTTTATAGACAATGCCATCCGCCAATACGAACAGGCGGAGTCCGTTCCCGTACATTTTATAGGTAGTATTGCATTTTACCTTCAGGAAGAACTGAATGAAGTCATGGCGCAGAACAATCTGAAAGTAGGCAAGATATTACGCCGCCCTATCGACAACCTGGTAGAATATCACAGGTCTATCGTATTCAATAAGTAAAATAAATATACAAATGTTATATGTAAAAGAGGTTGCGATGACTCGTAACCTCTTTTCTTGTTTTGTGACTTTCTCCTTTATTATCAAGTTGAAGGTTAAAACCCTACTCTGTAATGCCATTACAGCTACTTTAGTTTCTATAAACTTTCAATAGTTAATAGGTTATTGAGTTATTAAGCTATTGAGTATTGACTAAATAACCGAGTAACCTGATAACTATGGCAATTTCATAGGCGCTTTCTAACCTTTGGACTTGAAGTCCGGAGTGGTTTAATTACCCGCAATCATGGAGATCTCCACGTTTACAAACTTGGGTAAATTGGCTACTTCCACAGTTTCCCGGGCGGGGGCATTTTCTTCGCTGAAATACCTGCCGTATACTTCGTTTATTTTGCCGAAATTGTTCATGTCGCTTATAAAAATGGAAGATTTGATAACATTTTCAAAGCTCATTCCGGCGGCCTGGAGTATGGCCTCCAGGTTTTGCATTACCTGTGTGGTTTCTTCCTCTATGGAATTCAGGTTTAGTTCCCCGGTTACCGGGTCCAGGGCTATTTGTCCGGAAATGTAAAGCGTATCTCCTGCCAGGACCGCCTGGTTGTATGGCCCTATAGGTGCGGGTGCCTGCTCCGTGTGGATTATTTTTTTCATATGTTTAAAGTTTTTATACGTTTTGTTTTTTTATCAGGTGTAGCCCTGCTACAGGTTCCTGTCCGGTGCCCGTCTCTTTTCCCACTTGAGATCGCTCAGCATGGAGCTCTTTATCCCGATAAAGAAATACCAGGCGGTACGTGTGCCGAAGGGAGTCCAGCTAAAGTTCATACGCCAGCTTTCCAGGTCTCTTTCAAAACGGAGCTGGGTATAGGAGAATCCTTTGCTCTTAAAGTCGTATCCGGAAGAAACACCCATTCGCCATTTGGGCGATAATTCCACGTTTCCGGAGAACATAAGTGAGTTGTTGCTTATTTCGTTCTGCCGGTTCGAATTGGAGTATGTCATCGAATAGGCCAGTCTCAGGTCCCATGGTAAGGTAGCGCCGTAATACTTGGTGTCCTCTTCTTCTTCATCTTCCTCGTCATCACCGAACATCCTGTTGTCGCTAAAATCCTGGTTGGTACCAAAAAGGTCGTCTTCCCTTCCTCCGCTGGACGTGTTGTCTGTTTTACGGTCCACACCACTGCCCTTAAACGTTTTGCTTGAAATGGTGTAACTCGTTGTAAGGTTGGCATTGGTAAGCCGGAAAAGACTACCGCCGTTGTCTATATTGAATTTTTCTATCCTTCTCCCGCTGTTGTCTATGGCATAAGGGTCTAAAGTAGCTCCGAAATTGACCGTCATTTTGTTGTCAAATAACGGTATTCCCCCGGTTACCCTCACCGGGCTCCATGGCAGGGAATCGGCAGCGATGTTATAACTGGTGGAAAAATTAAGGTTGTTGAGCAGGATTATTTTTTTAGGTTCGGTTGCCGTTGTGTCCTTATCCGTTACCTTGGCTTCCAGGGTATTGCTTAAAGATATCCCTATATTGTTGGAATTTCCCCTGCTCGGCGTACCGTAAACACCTCCTTCGAAACGGGTGTACTCGCGTACATCTCCTTCTTCGTTGGCGATGTATTCATCGTAGTACTGGTCAAAGCCCGGCGTGTATCCATAGCTGACAGATGGGCGCATTACGTGCCGTATGGCCTGTATTTTACGACCTTCTTTAAACGTGAACATACCGTAAAGTGTTGTTCCCAGGCTGGCGCTGAAGTTGTATTGTCCGAAACGGTCAAAACCGTTTATGGTGTCAATGGGAGCTTCTTCCAGTTCCTCTTCATAATCGTGTCTCCTGATGGTTTTCAACTGCCACACCTCGTCGTAATTCACACTTGTGGATACGCTCAGGTATTTCATTATTTTAAAGTTGGTGCTTATCGGGATGCTGTGACGGAACCCGGTTTTTGCATCTTCGAACATTTCCTTTTTAAAGAACAGCGAGTCCGTAGTCTGGAAACGGTTTTCCGCTCTCAGGTTGTACTGGAAGTTGATATTCTGGAAAAATCCTTTTTTAATGCCGGATTTCGGCGCAAAAGGGTAAATACGTTCTACGCTGGCCTGCAAGGTAGGCAGGGTCATGTTAATGACCTCTGTGTTGGTGTTCTGGGAGTGTGTGGCCGTTACACTCAGGTTTACTGCCGGGTATCCCGGAAATGATTTTGAATAGGACACGGATGACGACAGGGTGTTGTTCATAAAGTTCCCTGTGTTTATCTGGTTGTAAGAGTCTTTGTAATACCGGCTGCTTCCAAGGTTTACACTTGCCGAGAATCTTGAACTGGGGTTGGATTTGGCATCCTGCGAATGCGACCACTGCAAGTTGTATGTCGTCCCCCTGCTGTAATCCGGGAACCCTTTTTGTCCCTGTACCAGGTTTTCAAACCGGAAATTAAAATTCCCCCGGAAACGGTACCTTACGGCATAGTTTGTTTCGGTGCGGAAACCATAACTGCCGTTGGTGTAATAATCTCCCAGCACCGCAAGGTCCAGGAAATCATTAATAGCAAAATAATATCCCCCGTTCTGTAAAAAGTATCCCCGGTCGTTGATCTCCCCGAAAGTAGGGAAGATGAGTCCCGATTCACTGCTTTTCTGAGACATGGGGAAATAGGCGAAAGGTACGGCTATGGGAGTGGGGACATCGGCAATATACATGTTGCTGAACCCGGCAATAACTTTTTTCTTCGGGACGAACTTTGCTTTACGTACCCGGATGTAATATTCCGGGTCGTCCAGATTTTTGGAAGTGGTAAGCTTTCCTTCGTGCAAAAAGTACACCGAATCATTTTCTTTTTTGGTCATCTCCGCGAAAACATTCATTTCACCTCCCACGGTCTGTTCGGACCTGGAATTCCAGATCAGTGCTTTTTGGGTGTCGAAATTATACCGAATGGAATCCGGTTCTACAATATTGCTTCCCTGCTTGAAGTAAGGAGCCTGGGTCAGAGTGCCGGTAGAATCTTTGATCCGTCCCGCATATACCTCCTTTTTTTCATAATTGATAACGATGATCCCCGCTTTCAGTTCGGTATCCTGGTAATAGACTTCCGCTTCGTTGTACAGGTATATTTTATTTTCGCTTCGTATGGTCTTCTGGTAATCTTTAGCCTTGTACTTGATCTGGTCGTCCAGGAATCCTTTTTTAGGAGGTACGCTATCTTTTTGTATGCTGTCTCGCTGTATACTGTCCGTGGACTGTATACTTTCTGTTAAAATATTGTCGGCAATAATGGAATCACGTACCTGTATGTGCGGTAGTAACTCATTTACAGGAATCTGTGTAGAGTCTTGTTCGGCTTCAATGTTTAAAGGCTGCTTTGCCGGGGTTTCCTGCGCTATGAGAAACGACCGCCCGAACAGCAAAATAAGCATTAAAAGTATGTAAGGGTTGTTTGCTCGCAACGCTTTAAATCCTATTTTTGTAAAAATATAGCTTGGTACTCCGTTTGTGATACAGAGGACTTTATTCCTGTCCTGGGTTTCACACAGGCAAAGATGTAAAAAAAATATGCGAATTCCTCGTAACAGGTTTTGATTTTATGTTTTTTTTGGCAGCTTCATAATATCTCCCTGGAGGAATACATCCGGAGATTTGTCTCCCTTTTCAGGGTATAAAAATAGGCGGACTACCATTGATAACGTCTAATAATGTCATCCTTTTTGACAATATTTCAGATTCGGGGCGTTTTAATTAATAATGAGGTTAAGGTAAATACAGTAACGTTGGCTGTAAAACAAAAGTACATGATAAAAAAGTTTTGGTTATTGACGGTTTTACTTACCGGGTTGTTTTGGTGGAGTTCTTTTGACAGGGGAGATGAAAAAGAAAAGACAAAAAAAGTATTTATCGTGGTTCTGGACGCGGGGCATGGAGGGCATGATCCGGGGAATATAGGTAATGGGGCCAAGGAAAAGGATGTTGCTTTGGATATTGTCCTTGCTGTCGGAAGGGAGCTGGAAAAGCATCAGGATATAAAAGTGGTGTATACACGGAAAACAGATAAATTTGTGAACCTGTATGTCCGCGGTAAAATAGCTAATGAGGCCAATGCGGATCTCTTCGTATCTATTCATTGTAATTCGCATCACTCCAATGCATACGGCACCGAAACTTTTGTGCTTGGACTGCACGCGAACAAGCAGAACTTCGAAGTGGCCAAAGCGGAGAACGAGGTGATTTATCTGGAAGAAGATCACGAATCCAATTATGCGCAATACAACATTAATTCCCCCGAATCTGTTATAGGTCTTACCATCATGCAGGAGGAATTTTTGGGGCAAAGTATTCAGCTTGCCAAGTTTTTGCAGGATAACTTTACCGTAAAGCTCAAACGGAAGAACCGCGGTGTAAAACAAGCCGGGTTTATCGTGTTGCACCAGACCTTTATGCCGAGTGTGCTGATTGAAACCGGTTTTTTGAGCAACAAGAACGAAAAGGGTTATCTGGCATCCAAAAAGGGCAAGGCGGAAATGGCAGATAATATAGCTGAGGCCATTATCCGCTATAAAAAAGAACTTACCAATAATATAGCCATTGATGAGCTGCCCGTGAACCCGACCCCGGAAAATAATGCCACCACAGGTGTAGTGTTTAAAGTACAGGTTGCTGCCGGAACCAATAAAATAGAACCGAAGCGTTACAATTTCAGGGGGCTGGACCCTATATCCATGGAGAGTGTCGGTAGTGTTTACCGTTATCTGTACGGAAATACATCGAGTTACCAGGAAGCCAAAGACCTGCAACGACAGGCCAGGGACAAAGGGTATAAAGAAGCTTATATAGTTGCATACCGCGACGGAGAGCGTATCTCGGTAGATGAGGCTTTAAAAGGGAACTAATCCTTTTATGCTGTAGCTGCTTTTTAGTGTATAACCTGTTGTTGAACAAGTGTCTCCGGACAAATCAGCTGTTTGTAATAGGATGGAAATATGGAGCGGGAAATTTGATGGATTGTCACTTCCGGAAAATCATGTCTTTAATATCCGTAATCTAAAAAGCGTCTTAAGAAAATTATTTCTAAATTTGTTCACAACGCAAAAGTGAGAACATTTGAAGATATCAAGAGAATTTAAGACAGCTATAATAGTATTAGGCGGTATATTACTGTTTATACTGGGATTTAGCTTTTTGAAATCCAATCCAATATTTAAATCATACCGGACCTATTATGCTGTGTATGACCATGTAGGTGGGTTAGCAACCGGGACTTCGGTGAGTATTAACGGTTTTCCCGTAGGAAAGATCATGGATATCCGTTTCATGGATGAAAGGGGTAAATTACTGGTGACGTTTTCCGTAGAGAACGATTTTGAATTTTCCCGAAACAGTAAAGCCGTGCTTTTCGATACGGGTATCATAGGCGGAAAAGGCATTCAGATTGTGCCGGTATTCGATGGTAGCCCGGTGTCGGTTTCCGGGGACACCCTGCCTTCTTCTATAAAACCGGGTCTTACGGAACTGGTTACACAAAAACTTACCCCCTTACAGGCCCAACTTGGAAGTATGCTGGAGCATGCGGATTCCGTTCTATCCGGTGTCAATACCATATTAGATGAAGATACCAGGGCAGATCTTAAAGCCAGTATGGCCAATTTAAAGGACATTACGGATAATTTTAAGAGCAGTTCCGTTGCCCTGAACGGGCTTTTACGGGATAATAAAGAAAAACTGAACAACTCTATGGATAATATAGAAGGGCTTACCGGTAACCTGAAAGACGTTTCCGGTACGCTTGCAGAAGCCAATCTGGGGAAGACGATGGAAGAGTTGCAGCAAACGATCAATGGTTTTAACCAGGTAATTGCAAAAATAGAACGTGGCGAAGGCTCCGTAGGAAAACTGCTGAAAGACGAAGAACTTTACGATAACCTTACCGGGGCTTCCCTGCAATTGGAACAACTCCTGGAAGATATGAAACTCAATCCCAAACGATATGTTCATTTTTCGCTTTTCGGCAAAAGACCGAAACCTTATGAAAATCAGGAGGAGGAAACAGAAAAGGAAACGGAGAACCAATAAGGAAAGGATGTAAGAGTTAACCCGAGTTATAATCCAAAATCGTACTATGGCTGTTGTACCTAATATAATTTTTGCTGTTATTCTCTTTGCCGGGATCTTTTTTTTCGTGAGGAATGTACGGAAGCTGATCCGCAATATACGAGTGGGAAAGGCTACGGACAGGTCCGATAAGAAGTCGGAACGTTTTACAAATATGGCCCGAATTGCCCTGGGGCAGCAAAAAATGGTGGTCCGGCCCGTGGCGGGGATTCTGCATATCATTGTTTATCTCGGGTTTATCATAATTAATATAGAAGTACTGGAGATTATCATTGACGGTCTCTTCGGTACCCACAGAATCTTCTCATTCCTCGGCGGTTTTTATGCTTTTCTCATAGGAGCCTTCGAAGTCCTTGCCTTGTTGGTGCTGGTATCCGTTATTGTGTTCTGGATACGAAGGAATATTATCCGCCTGCAGCGTTTCCGGAAACCGGAAATGAAAGGGTGGCCTAAGAATGACGGGAATTTCATCCTGTATTTCGAGATGGTGTTGATGGTGCTTTTCCTGGTGATGAATGCTACCGATGTTACTTTCCAGCAAATGCAGGCCGGCAATGTGGTAAGCGGACTTATAGCACCGTGGTTTGACGGTCTGTCCGCATCTACACTACATGTTATAGAGCGAAGTGCGTGGTGGTTGCATATCACAGGAATACTGATTTTTCTCAACTATTTGTATTACTCCAAGCACCTCCATATTTTGCTCGCATTTCCGAATACCTATTTTGCAAATCTGAACCCGAAAGGGCAGATGGATAACCTGGAAGCAGTGACCAAAGAGGTGAAATTGATGATGGACCCCAATGCCGATCCGTTTGCCGCACCGGCCGAGGGAGAGGAAAGTGCTCCCCCCGAAAAGTTCGGAGCATCGGACGTTGCCGATCTCAATTGGGTACAGTTACTAGGCGCTTATACCTGTACCGAATGTGGCAGGTGTACCAGCGAGTGTCCGGCCAATCAAACGGGGAAAAAGCTCTCCCCCCGAAAAATTATGATGGATACCCGCGATCGTCTGGAAGAAGTAGGGAAAAATATAGATAATAATGGTACTTTTGCGGAAGATAATAAGTCATTACTTGACGATTATATAACCCGGGAGGAACTTTGGGCCTGTACTTCCTGTAATGCATGTGTGGAAGCTTGCCCGGTAAGTATCGATCCTCTGTCCATTATCCTGGATATGCGACGTTATCTCGTCATGGAACAGTCGGCGGCACCGGCCGAACTGAACAATATGATGACGAATATAGAGAACAACGGTGCACCATGGCCTTATAACCAGATGGACAGGCTTAACTGGAAGAATGAATAAATAAGTAAATCAAAGTATAACCAATCCAAATGAGGTCCGTGAGAGGACGCACAAACTATGAAAAAGGAAGACGTAGAAAGGCTGTTGCACGACAAAGTAGAAGCCGGTGAACATGTAAGTCCGGTATTGCCCGAAGGAATAAAGAACTACCTGATCGACATTGATGGTACCGTTACCGAAGACGTGCCTAATGAAGAGCCGGAAAGAATGGCAACTTGTGAGCCGTTCCCGGATGCCCTGGTAACGCTTAACAAATGGCATGAAGAAGGGCACGTGATAACCTTTTTTACCTCCCGTACGGAAGATCACAGGGAAGTAACCGAGGAATGGCTGGATAAACACGGATTCAAATACCACGGGTTACTTATGGGAAAACCCCGGGGAGGGAATTACCATTGGATAGATAATCACCTGGTAAGAGCCACAAGATACAACGGTAAGTTTACAGACCTTATCGAAAAAGAAGTTACCATCGAAGTATTCGATGACGGAAAGCACGACTAATAAGTATTTACGATTTTAGATTTTAGAAGGTATCTGTAAATCATAAGTCGTAAATCCAAAATCGTAAATTTTATGAAAGTACCTACAATGGCCGAAATGATGGCGGAAGGGAAACAGCCCGAAGTATTGTTCTGGGTTGGCTGTGCCGGAAGTTTTGATGACCGGGCCAAGAAGATCACCAAGGCGCTGGTAAAGCTGCTTAATAAAGCCAACGTGGAATTTGCCGTACTCGGAACAGAAGAGAGCTGTACGGGAGACCCGGCGAAAAGAACGGGGAACGAGTTTCTTTTCCAGATGCAGGCGGTGACCAATATTGAGGTGCTTAATGCCTATGAAATTAAAAAGATAGTAACCGCATGCCCGCATTGCTTCAACACCCTCAAGAACGAATATCCTTCGCTTGGCGGAAATTATAAGGTCATGCACCATACCCAGTTCCTGAAATCCCTGCTGGAAGAAGGCAGGCTTTCCGTAGAGGGAGGGAAATTTAAGGGTAAACGGATAACCTATCACGACCCGTGCTACCTGGGACGTGCCAATGGTGTCTATGAAGCCCCGCGCGATCTCATACGAAAACTGGATGTGGAACTGGTGGAAATGCGCAAGTGTAAAAAAGCCGGACTTTGTTGTGGTGCCGGAGGGGCGCAGATGTTCAAAGAACCCGAAAAAGGAGATAAGGACGTCAATGTCGAAAGGACCGAACAGGCCCTGGAAACCCGGCCGGATATCATAGCAGCCGGTTGTCCCTTTTGCAATACCATGATGACGGACGGGGTGAAAAGTAAGGAAAAAGAGTCGGAAATAGCCGTTATGGATGTTGCGGAGCTGATTGCTAATGCGGATGATTTATAAGACCCGGGACATAGTATTTTTGTCTATTGTCTTAACTCGTGTAATCTTAAGTCGTAAATCAAAAATCATAAATTCACAGTTTTTTCTATATTATTTGTACCTTTATATTAATTAAGAAAAGTTGTAAGGAGATGTTGACAAAGACTAAATTACGAGAACAAATAGATAGTCTTCCCGAGGAATTTTCTATAGATGAGTTAATAGAAAGGCTTATCCTGGTAGAGAAAATCGAACGGGGGAGCAGGCAATCGGAAAACGATGAAACATTATCGGAGACTGATCTCGATAATGAAGTGGAGAAATGGTTCGGATAAACTGGACATTTCAGGCAAAAGATGATCTTAAGGATATTGCCGAATATATAGCCAAAGATTCCGTACGATATGCCCGGTTACAGGTTGTAAGGATAAGGCAGCGAACATCAATACTCAAAAAACAATTACATTCCGGAAAAGTTGTTTCGGAAATCAACAAATTTAATATTCGCGAATTAGTAGAGGGAAACTACAGGATCATTTATAAAATAGTAGATGAAAACAGGGTTGATATCTTAACCGTTCATCATGCTTCAAGAGATTTGACAAGAAGAAAAATCCGTGATCCCAAATCGTAAATCTAAAATCTAAAATCGTAAATCCATCATGTATATTCCTTTTAACGAACTTCCCGAAACATCGAGGATATGGATATACCAGGCCAACAGAAGCTTTACAGAGGAAGAGCTGACCGGGATTAAGGCCAGGACAGAAGTGTTTCTGAAAGAATGGACAGCTCACGGAGCCGCATTACAGGCAGGGTTTGAAATCAAATACAATCGTTTTATTGTTATAGGGCTAAACCAGGATGTACACACAGCATCCGGTTGCTCCATAGATGCATCCGTACATTTTATACAGCAACTGGAAAAAGACTATAATGTAGACCTGCTGGATAAGATGAACGTATCGTACAAACAAGGCGATTTTGTAGCCTATAAGCCTCTTATGGAGTTTAAGAAAATGGCTAAGGACCGGGCGGTTTCCGGGAAAACCATAGTTTTTAACAATCTCGTGGCTAACAAACAGGAATACGAAGAACACTGGGAAGTTCCTGCCGAAGAAAGCTGGCATTCCCGTTTTATAAAGTAAATGTCTGTTACTGTCTGAAGGTATCTTTAAGAAGATCTTTACGGTAAGGTATGCAAACGTTGTGTCCCTTGGTGGTTTGGATTCAGATAGAAGTTCGGGACTTTTTACGCACTAAGTGTCCCGATGGGTATCGGGATGCCCCGGGATAGTTGACTCTCTTTTTTTGTCAGATTGTGTTAAGGAGATCCGAACAACCATTCGGAGATGCTCTAACCGGCTATCTGAAGATTATTGCATAGAAAAACTTGGAACTACCGGGAAAAATCCCATAATTTTCACACTTTATCCTCTAAAAAGTGCTTGAGCACACAAATCCCGTATTGTTGATAATACTGTCAGCAATTTTGTCTTTTTAATTTACTCAGATAGCCGTATATTGCCTGTGTTTTCCAGAAAACAAGGTGATTTATGAAGAAAATTTTGGTATTGCTGTTAGTGATCCCGTTGTGGTGTTTTGCACAGGAAACCGATCCGCTGTCGGTAGGAAATGAATATTTACAGCAAAAATGGGTGGATAGTATCTATAAAAAGATGAGCCTGAAAGAGAAATTGGGGCAATTATTTATGGTAGATATCTTTCCGGAAAAAGGAGAAAAACAAGTAGAACGGGTAGAAAAACTGATCCGGGAGTACCATGTGGGCGGTATTATTTTCTTTAAAGGGAACCCCCATGAGCAGGCTTTGCTAACTAATAAATTCCAGGCGATGTCCAAAGTACCCCTAATGGTGGGAATGGATGCCGAATGGGGCCTGGCCATGCGTCTGGATTCCACATTTGCTTATCCCTGGAACATGACCCTGGGAGCGGTTAAAAATGAGAAACTGATAGAACAGGCAGGGTACCAGATAGGAAGGCATGCACGAAGACTGGGAGTCCATATCAATTTTGCCCCGGATATAGATATTAATACCAATCCGGAAAATCCGATCATAGGGAACCGGTCTTTCGGAGAAGACAAATACAATGTAGCAGAGAAAGGAGCGGCTTTTGCCCGGGGAATGCGAAATGCCGGTATACTGGCCTGTGGAAAACACTTTCCGGGGCATGGAGACACACAGACCGATTCGCACAAAACGCTTCCCATAATATCTTTTAGTAAAAGCCGGATCAGCAATGTGGAATTGTTTCCCTACAATCGTCTTATTTCGGAAAATCTCGAAAGTGTTATGGTGGCCCACCTGGATGTGCCGGCACTTGAAACCAGGTCCGGATACCCGTCTTCCATATCCAAAAATATCATTACCGGTTTGCTTAAAGAAGAACTCGGGTTCAAAGGGCTTATATTTACCGATGCTCTTAACATGAAGGGGGCTTCCGATTTTACTGCTCCCGGGGATATAGATCTGGCAGCTTTTATGGCGGGTAATGATATGCTGGTCATGTCTCTCGATGTTCCGAAAGCGACTCAGAAACTTACACAAGCTTATGAAAAAGGAGAAATTACCGAAGAGAGACTGTCCTATTCCGTAAAAAAGATACTCAAGGCAAAGTTTAAAGCAGGACTGCAGCGATATGCTCCTGTACAAACAGAAAACCTGTACCGGGACCTCAATACACGCAGGGATAGTATCCTGGAAGAAGAAATATATGCCAATGCCATTACCGTGGCAAAAAACCAGGATAGTTTACTGCCACTTACTTCCTTGGAAAACAGTAGAATAGCCTATGTTCATTTCGGAGATGACAGGGGAGGAGACTTTTTAAAAGCTTTGAACCGTTACAGCCACGTAGATTATATTACCGGTGGTAAACTCGATGAACTTCTCCGGGGCCTTAAGCCTTATAATACCGTGATTATCGGGCATCACAGGTCTAATGCCTCCCCGTGGAAACCCCATGATTTTACGGTGAAAGAGCTGACCTGGCTTTATGAAATTGCCAGGGAAAAGAAAGTGATACTCACCACTTTTGTAAAACCCTACAACCTCCTCAAATTAAGTACCCTGGAAAACATAGAGAGTATTGTTGTGGCATATCAGAACAGCCCGGTAGCACAACGAAAGGCAGCCGAAGTTATTTTCGGGGCTATCGGTGCCCGTGGGGTACTTCCCGTTACGGCAAATAAGGAACTTCTGGTAAATACGGGTACAGAAACCGCCCCGTTGGGAAGGCTGCAATACGGCATTCCCGAGAGTGTGGGAATGGATTCGGATATCCTGAAAAAAATAGATTCCATAACAAAAGATGCCATAAAAACACTGGCTATGCCGGGAGCGCAAATACTGGTGGCCAGAAAAGGAAAAGTTGTTTACAATAAAAGTTTTGGCAGGCATACCTATACCGGAACAACCCCGGTCAGAAGCGATGATATTTACGATGTGGCTTCCCTGACCAAGATACTCGCCACACTTCCCCTGATAATGAAAATGGATGACGAAGAAAAGATAGCGATAGATTCTACCCTGGGGAGTATGTTGCCGGAGTTTAAGGGGACGAATAAACAGAACCTTACCGTTAAAGATCTTTTGCTTCATTATGCCGGAGTAAAGCCCTGGATACCGTTTTACCGGTATACGCTGGATAAGGAAAGCAAAAAGCCGATGGAAAAATACTATCGCAAAAGCTTACAGGGTAATTTTAATGTAAAGGTAACCGAACATCTGTACATGCGGGAAGACTATAAAGATTCTATATTTAACGATATAAAAGAGAGTGACCTCCTGTCTAAAAAAGAATACCGGTACAGTGACCTCGGTTATTTCATATTGCAAAAATTCATCGAAAAAGCTTACGGAAGTTCATTGGATTCCCTCGGAGAAAAATTCTTTTATGCCTCGCTGGGAGCAGATCATACCATGTTTAATCCTTTGGACCGGGGAGTAGAAAAGGAAAAAATAGTTCCTTCGGAAGCTGATGATTATTTCCGCTATGAAGTTATACAGGGACATGTCCATGATATGGCTGCAGCGATGAAAGGAGGGGTGTCCGGGCATGCGGGCTTGTTTTCGGATGCCAATGACATTGCCAAGATCATGCAGATGTATCTTCAGAAAGGGTATTACGGCGGAAAACAGTATTTTAAGGAAGGAACCCTAGATAAATTTAACACTTGTTACTATTGCAATAAAGGCGTAAAACGAGGACTGGGATTTGACAAACCACGACCGGAAAGCCTGGGTAAAGAGATGTATGACAGGGTCTCTAAAAACAGTTTCTGTCACTCCGGATTTACAGGCACCTATGCCTGGGCAGACCCGGAAAACGAAATAGTATACGTATTTTTGTCTAACCGGACCTATCCGACGGCGAGTAACCGGAAACTGATCACCCAGGGAACAAGAACCGAGGTATTACGCGTTATTTACGACGCTATAAAAAATTAACAAGTTCTAAGGTCCGTAGCCGGATTTAAACAAGACACACATGAAAATAGCTATAGTATGTTACCCGACTTTCGGCGGAAGCGGGGTTGTTGCCACCGAACTGGGGATTGCCCTGGCCAACAGGGGGCACGAAGTTCATTTTATTACGTACAAACAACCTGTACGACTGGCTTTACTGAACAGTAATATTCACTTCCATGAAGTGCATGTACCCAAATACCCGCTCTTTCACTATCAGCCTTATGAGCTGGCTCTTTCCAGTAAGCTGGTGGATATGGTAAAACTGCACAAAATAGAACTTCTTCACGTGCACTATGCCATACCACATGCCTATGCCGGGTATATGGCCAAACAGATGCTCGCACAAGAAGGGATCTCCATACCTATGGTAACCACACTGCACGGTACGGATATAACCCTGGTAGGAAGCCATCCGTTTTACAAACCGGCGGTGACTTTCAGTATCAATAAATCCGATGTGGTGACTTCCGTATCTCAAAGTCTCCGGGAAGATACATTACGATTGTTTGAAGTAAAGAACGACATCCATGTGGTTCCGAACTTTATAGACATGAGCAAGTACAAAAAGAAATTCGAGGATTGCAGGCGGAGTATGATGGCCAATGAGGGCGAAAAAATAATAACCCATATCAGTAACTTCAGAAAGGTGAAACGCATTCAGGATGTAATAAAGGTATTTTACGAAATACAGAAAAAGATACCGGCCAAGTTATTGATGATAGGTGAGGGGCCGGAAAAAGAAGGCGCCGAATTACTGTGTGAGGAATTGGGAATCGCAGAAAAAGCTTTGTATCTTGGTAACAGTAACGAAATTGACCGTATTCTCTGTTTTTCCGACCTGTTCCTGCTCCCTTCCGAAACCGAAAGTTTCGGGTTGGTTGCGCTTGAAGCCATGGCCAATGGTGTTCCGGTAATATCCAGCAATACCGGAGGAATCCCGGAAGTAAACAAAAACGGGGTAACCGGTTTTCTCAGCGAAGTTGGTGATGTGGAAGATATGGCACGGAATGCCATCAAATTGCTTACCGATGAGGAAAAACTGGAAACATTTAAGAAAAATGCCAGGAAAGAAGCGGCTAAGTTCGATATAGAAAATATCGTTCCCCTCTATGAAGAGATATATCAAAAGGCCTTTACGATAGCCTGATGAAAGGAGAGTTTCAGAGGGTCTCTATAATGCCCCGGATATTATTCCGGACCCAAACCATAAGCTATGAAAAGATCCGTATCCCTGCTGTTTGTACTCGTTAGCTGGTATTGCACCGGTCAGGAAGGTAAGATTGCAGGTAAGCAGGTTTTGGATAAAGCCTTTGATACTTTCCGGGAAAAGAGTATTACGGAACGGAGATTCACACACAGTGATATTGAACCCCTGATACGTAAACGGGATGGGAACGGTCTTTTTTCCGTTCGTAAACTCGGCGCATCTGTGGAGGGGAGAAGTATCTATCAGTTACGTTGCGGAAGTGGAAAGACAAAGGTAATGCTGTGGTCGCAAATGCACGGTAACGAAAGTACGGCAACCATGGCGCTGTTCGATATTTTTAATTTTCTGGAAGGCAGCAATGACGGTTTTGACGAGCTTCGGAACCACATACTGGAAAACACCGCGCTTTATTTCATTCCGATGCTCAACCCGGACGGGGCCGAAAAATTCCGTCGAAGGAACAGCTACGATTTTGATCTTAACCGGGATGCCGTGAGAGCCGCTGCACCGGAATCTGTTATCCTGGGAGAAGCAAGGGCCGCAGTAGAACCGGATTTCGGCTTCAATCTGCATGACCAGAGTATATATTACAACGTCTCCGGAACTTCCGAACCCGCAACAATTTCTGTCCTTGCACCCGCTTATAACCGGGACAGGGAAATAAACGATGTCCGGAAACGTGCCATGCAGGTCATTGTGGGAATGAACCGGCTTTTACAGGAATACATTCCCGGAGGTGTCGGGAAATACGATGATACTTTTGAACCCCGGGCGTTTGGAGATAATTTCCAGAAGTGGGGAACCAGCACCATTCTCATAGAATCCGGGGGATACCCGGATGATCCGGAAAAACAATTTATACGGCAACTGAATTTTTCGGTTATCCTTCATGCCCTTTCGGAAATAGCATCAGGAGATTATACACAATACCATACCGAAGACTATTTCCGGATTCCGGACAACGATTCGAAACTGACGGACCTTCTTATCCGTAATGTGGAAGTGATAGGGAGGAACGGGGAGCGTTTCCTGACGGATATCAATATTCGTAAGGGAGAGACAACTCCCCGTATCACCGATCTGGGGGACCTTTCGGTATTTTACGGTTATGAGGAACTGGATGCGTCCGGTTATACCTGGATGCCCGGTAAGGTCTACGAAAAAACATATTCTTCGGCCCGTGCTATCCGTCCCGATGAAGCTATATCCCTGCTTCGAAAAGGATATGCCGCGGTTCGGACAGGCTCTTCCGAAAAAGATGAAAAAACAGATATTCCCCTGTTGCTTCTGGAAGAAAAAGAAAATCTTTCCGAAGGTCTGCTTATAGGAAGACCGGGCTATTTTTTTCTGGCTAAAGATGGTAAACCGGTTTATGCTGTGGTGGATGGGGAAGTGGTGAAGTTATAACCTTCCGGTCATTTTGTAATGGAGGTTTAAAAAACGGAGACCATAGAAATTAAGATGATGGTCTGCACGTAAAATGCCTTCACTATCTACATATACGCGTATCCATTCGTGCATGGACCGGACGAATTTCGCGTAATATCTTCCTTTTTTATCCGTGAGTGTAAAATAAAATCCGTTGTCCCCGAATTTTTTACCATTAGAAGAAAGTAGAAGAGAACCGTCCTCTTCTATTGTTTTCGTCATTATTACCGTTGCGTTACCGTTGGGCAATGGAAACACGACCTTCAGCAAAGGCAGTTTGAAGTTTGGGTTCTGACAGGTAGTGTACACACCGGAGTAAACTACATCATGAGTTTGTTTTAGAGTCCGGTACCAAACGGTCCATTTTATTTGTCTGTTACCGGGGTTATAAAGCTTTATGATCTCACTTCGAAACCCCTGCGAAGAATCCATTGGGTTCAATGGTAAATTCAATTGTTGCAATCGTTTACTGAAAAGCAGGGATAATAGTTTGCCGAAAGGACGGAAAATATATTTCCATTCCGACCAGATTTCGAAATCATAATCGGCAGTATTTTCATAAAAATGAATAATTTGTTTATTTAAGAAAGGTCTTTCAGAGAGAGAAACACCTATTTCTTCAATATTCAGAAGTAAACCTGCATGTGGATCATTCCTGGAAATTTCAAGGCCTTCCCGCTTTGCCAGTTCCTGAATGAACTGATCTTTAATGACCTTGTCTCCGCCGACAGGGCCAATAAGCCACCGGTGTGTTTCCGGGTTGATTTTTTTTCCGGCGGCTTTCACCCAGAGTTGGGTAATGATATCCTGTAATGCCATTTTTTTGAACTACGTACTAGCCGGACTAAGATAGTATTTTCAGGATAAATTCCCATTACTGCCAATCACAGATCGACTCATTTAGTCCTTATTCCTTTTCTTTCCCCCGAAAAGTCGCTTAAAGAACCCTTCTTTTTTCTTCTTTTTGTCTTCTTTTGTTTTTTTCCTGTTTTCCCGGATCTCCTTTTTGCGTACTTCATCCGGATTTCCGAAGATTTTTTCTAAGAAAGTATCTTCGCGTATATTTTCACAATTCAGTTCTTCGAGGACAGAAGCCGATGTAGGTGGGAACCGGGCGGCAGTATAGTTGTTGTAAATAGTGTCCCGGCTCATTTTTTGCATGAATTTGGCAAAAACGGGTAGTGCGGAGTTAGCTCCCTGTCCCATACTTGTACTGCGAAACCCGATCCGGTGATCGTCTGCCCCTACCCAGGTTACGGTAACGAGATTTGGGGTAATGCCCACAAACCAGCCATCCTTGTTGGATTGCGTGGTACCGGTTTTTCCGGCAATGGCATTTTGCAGTTTATAGGAATATCGTATTCTGGATGCTGTACCCTCGTTTATCGTGGCTTTCATTATTTCCAGCATGACCTGCCTGGTGTGTTCGGAAAATGCGGGTTTAGTTGTTTGTTCCGGCTCAAATTCCACCAGTACGTTACCCTCATTATCTTCTATACGGGTTATGAAAAACGGTTTTACCGGTCTGCTTTTGTTAACATATGCCGCATAGGCTCCTGCCATTTCTTCGACACTGATACCTGCTGTTCCCAGTGCCAGTGAAGGTACCTGGGGTAAAGGAGATACAATACCCATTTTTTTGGCCATAGCAATGGTATTCGGAATACCTGCATAATCCAGCACCTTTACCGCTACGGTATTTATGGAACGGCTAAGGGCGTATTGGAGAGAGTAGTTTATAAATTCTTCTCCCTCCTTATCCGTGGCATTGGACGGACTCCATCCGTCATACTCTTCATACACTACTTTCTTGGGAGAGAAATACGTACAGGGATACAGGCCGTTTTCAAGTGCCGTAGTATAAACGATCGGTTTGAAAGTAGATCCTACCTGTCTTTTGCTCTGCCTTACATGGTCGTATTTGAAATATTTGTAGTTGATACCGCCAACCCAGGAGCGTATGGCCCCCGTATGCGGGTCAATGCTAATCATCCCCGTATTGAGGAACTTCAGATAATGCAATATACTGTCTATGGTACTTCGGTCTGCAATGGTATTTTCTTCCCACTCGAAGAGCTCGATCTTTCTGGGTTTATTCAGGGAGTCCATGATTTTTTCTTCATTCCAGCCTTTCTGCTTCAGGGAAAGGTAAGGCTGCGATCTTTTTATGGCTTCCTCCGTTATTTTGGCATTTGTGATCCAGGGAGCCCTTTTGCCGTAACTTTTTTCAAATTGTTGCTGTAACCCGGAGAGGTGTTCTTTCATGGCTTCTTCGGCCAGCGACTGCATTCCGGCATCCAGGGTAGTGAATATCCGAAGGCCGTCCCGGTATATATCATACGTTTTACCTTCCGGATCCGGGTTTGCCTTGCACCAGGTTTCCACTTCTTTTTTTACCTGTTCCCGGAAATAAGGGGCAATGCCTTCGTCATGAGAATACGCAGTATAATGCAGTTCGGTCGGAATTGTTTTCAGGCTGTCATAAACATCCTCTTCCAGGTAATCATGTCTGACCATCTGGTGCAACACCGTGTTGCGGCGTTCCATGCTCTTTTCCGGAAATAACCTCGGGTTGTAGTAATAATTGGCTTTGAGCATACCTACCATGGTTGCCGCTTCATTTACGGAAAGCAACCTGGCTCTTTTTCCGAAGAATTTATAGGAAGCGCTCTCTATACCGTAAGTATTATCGCTAAAAGGTACGGTATTGAGGTATAAAGCCAGGATTTCTTTTTTGTCATATACTTTTTCTATACGCCTGGCGATGATCATTTCACGCAATTTGTTTACCGCAATGCCGAGTCTGCCGTAGTTTTTCCTTTTATAAAGATTTTTTGCCAGTTGTTGTGTAATGGTACTGCCTCCTCCCGAAGAATCGTCACGGAGCAGGATGCTTTTGAAGAACACCCGGAAAAAACTGCGGTAATCGATACCGCTGTGATCATGAAAGCGAAAATCTTCCGTGGCGATCAGGGCGTCTATCAGGTTTTCGGGAATATCCCCGTAAGGGATGGACTGCCTGTCGAACATATAGTATTTCCCGATGAGCTCATCCTCCTGTCCGTACACTTCCGATGCTTCGGTCTGTACGATTTCTTTCAGTTCCTCCCTGTTCGGAATATGTCCCCAAAGCCCGAAGTAAATACTCCAGTAAAATAGTAAAAAAGCCAGTATAAGCCCGCCAATTCCCCACAGGGCCCGTCGTAACCATTTGGATTTGATCTTTTGCATACGCTAATATATACGCAAAATGAACAATATTAGTATGTCTGTTTGAGATTTTTTTGAATCTGCTGTGGAAATTTCATCGGCATTTCCCGTAAAAGAGATAAAGTATGTATATTTCCGGTAAAAGTCTGCCCGGATTCTTATCGGGTTAAATTTTACGGGATAGAGGACAGAACCTTTTTATTTTTGTATTTTGACAGCAATTGTATGGACAGATAAAAACAGGTTATGGTAGATATAACACATAAAATAACAACACTGCGTGTAGCTACGGCACAGGCGGAAGTGCAGGTGGGGAAAAAAGAAACGATAGACGCTATCCGGAATGACCTGGTGCCTAAAGGAAATGTTTTGGAAATGGCGAAGACCGCGGGCCTTTTTGCCGTGAAAAATACCAGCCTGGTTATCCCGGATTGCCATCCCTTGCCCATTGAATACACTGCGGTGGATTACGAGATCGAAGAACTGAAAATACGTATTGTTTTTACAGTGAAGACCGTGTACAAAACCGGGGTTGAGGTAGAGGCCATGCACGGAGCATCCGTAGTGGCCCTTACGATGTACGATATGCTGAAACCCATAGATAAGGAAATAGAGATCAAACACATTAAACTGTTGCATAAAAAAGGAGGGAAATCTTCTTTTATGAATACGTTTTCCACGCCCTTACAGGCAGCTGTCGTGGTCTGTTCCGATACCATATCCGCCGGGAAAAAGGAAGACCGGGCCGGAAAAGTGATCATAGACAAACTGGACGGGTTTGGAGTGCAGGTTACGGCATACGATATTATTCCGGATGAAGCGGATATTATTGAAAACAAAGTACGTGAACACACGAAGAACAACGATTTACTCATCTTCACCGGCGGAACGGGACTTTCCGGAAGAGATGTTACCCCGGAAGCTTTGTCTTCTCTCCTGGATCGCCGGATACCCGGCGTGGAAGAGGCTATCCGCAGTTACGGGCAGCAACGCATGCCATATGCCATGTTGTCCCGCAGCGTGGCCGGAATGGCCGGAAATTGTCTTGTACTGGCATTACCGGGGTCTACCAACGGGGCGGCGGAATCCATGGATGCGGTATTTCCGCACCTGCTGCATATTTTTAAGGTAACAGGTGGGGAGCGACACGATTAAAACATCTCCTTTTATCCGGGTTGTAAGGCTTTATTTATCAGTGATAGTACTTCCGGGGATAATTTGAGTTCCAGTGCGGCCTCCTGCCCGGGCAGGGACATTTTTGTCCAGGTTTTCCGCACGATATCCACAACTTTGTCCTCGGGATGTTTTGCGGCAAAATCCTGGAAATAATACTGCAGGAAAACCAGGCATACCACATCTTCCAATACCTGGCTTTCCTCATCCTTTTTGAGTTGCTTTTTACGTATGAGCGCTGCAACCCGTTCGGTGAAGTTATCCGTAAAGTCGAGGTCTTTTAATATTTCCGTAGTTTTTTCGGCGTGAAACTTTTTCAGGGCTTCCCGCCATTTCAGATATCCTATCCTGTCCATAGCATACGCATCCCTGTTTATTTTCCATCGGCATATATGCTGTGCCCTGGCCGCTATTTGAAGTTCTCCGGAGGCATCAGGGTAATAATCCAGCAGTTTTTCGGTCATGCGCCTGGAATAAAGGAGCTCTTTAGGAAACTCCACGCCGCCGATAATCTCTGCATTAGGGTCTTTAGCATTTTCCGCATCTATTTGTGCGATAGCCATTTCAATTCTGGATACGTGTTGCATCTTATCGTTTTTTCTGGATTGTGGAATACGTTTCTAAAAGAAAAACAATATACATCTTTTTCAGATTTTTCCTTTAAACCGGGATACATTTTTACCGGATTTCCGGAATACGGAACCAAAAGTATGAAAGATTTATTTTTTATATCGGGAGATGCAGAATGATCATTCCTGTATGTTTTCTACAATCTCTTTGAGTTGTAAAAGGTCCATTTCCACAAGCTTTGCATCCTGTACATACTGTTTTTCCGTCATTCCCGGTAATTGGAATAAGGTAAACACCACTTCACAGCCGTCGGCATTAGAAAATGCCCGCATAGGGTTACATACGGTTTCTCCGGAAGGAAGGGTGACGTTGTGGTCCAGTACGCCAAGATCATTATGAGGAACAAAAGCCACCTTTACAGTACCCATAGGAGACTCTGCGATCCATGTGTCGCCTTCTTTCCGGATCGATCCGCTCAGCCCGGCGGCCCATTTTGGCAGGTTGGCAGGATCGGAAACAAAGTCATAAACCAGGTTCGCCGGTTTTTTAACCGATATGCTAATATGTCTTGAAGGTAAGGTCATGTCGGTAATTTTTCTTGATGATTACCAAAGTTAGGGACTTTTTCAGAGAATGGGAGCAGAGAAAATAATAATATACGTTTATAGTTGACAAAGTCAACTATAATTTCTAATTTGCTATTGTTTTAAACAAGGTAATATGGAACAGGCCTTAGTGGATGAAATACGGGCATTTAACCGTTTCTATACGGATATCATCGGCCTGCTGGACCGCAATTTTCTGGACAGTCCGTATTCTCTGGCGGAAATCCGGGTGGTGTATGAAATTTTCCATCAACAGGGAATACAGGCTTCGGAGATCATGGATATGATGCACATAGATAAAAGTTACCTGAGCCGTATTCTGAAAAAACTGGAAAAGCAAGAGTTGATCACCAGGGAGAAATCCGGAGAGGACGGGCGTGCTTATCTGTTATTCCTTACGAAAAAGGGGAGAACGGAATTTACCGGGTTGAACAAGGCTTCCAACAAACAGATTATAGGATTGCTGGAACCACTGACTCAAAAGGAAAAAAAACGGTTAGCAGAACATATGAGAGATATAACACGAATATTAACGCCTAAAAAGTAATACGGATCATGCAAAATCCCGTAAATCAGACAAATATTGAGATAAGGACTGACCTGCTTCCGGGAGACCTGGGCTATGTAGCCTGTCTGCACGGTAAAATATATAATAAAGAATGTGGCTACGGCCGCGGATTCGAAAGCTATGTACTGGAGGGACTGGCAGTATTTTTACGGGAATATGATTCGTCCAAGGACCGGGTGTGGATATGTGAGGACGGAAATAAGATGGTAGGTTTTCTCTCCGGGGTGTATCGCGATCATGCGGTACAACTGCGTTACTTTATTCTGTTACCGGAATACCGCGGACTAGGATTAGGAAAAAAGCTCATGCAATCTTTTATAGCGTATATGAAGGAAATCAAATGTCCGGGGGCATATCTCTGGACCACAAAAGAGCAGGAAACAGCAATAGCCCTTTACAAAAGGTTTGGTTTCCGGCTTAGCGAAGAGGTCCCTTCCGAATCTTTTGGCAAGTCTTTGGTGGAGCAACGTTACGATATGGAACTTTAAAAAAAACACAGGATCGCAGTACAACGATCCTGTGCATAAATATTAATTATATCCGGAAAGTGTCCGGTCTACCGAATATTTTCCTCCGCCAAGAATAAAGATCACGACACTTAGAAGCAGAAAAATAAAGGCGATTGCCTTTGAATCAAAGGGGTCGGCTGCGTGAGCAATAAAAAAGGCTACACACATGGTAATAAAGATCGGAATTACAGCAAATCGCGTAAATAACCCTATAGTGACCAGGATACCACAGAAGAATTCTGCAAAAATCACGAGGATCAGGGACAATTCCGAGCCAATACCTATAAAATCTTCAAACATGGGCAGCACATCATCATAAGACATCAGTTTCATACCGCCGTAACGGATAAACAATCCCCCGAAAATAAGTCGGAGGAATAATGTTGCGACATCGGTGTTCAGGGAACGATAGTCAATAAGTTTTTTCATATTTGTCTGGTTTGGTTAAAATTATGTTAGTTAAATGTAGAAATTATTTTTCTATTTTAAACAGACGAAGAAGAAGAATACATTAAAAAATAAATCGGTTTTAGCGCATACCTTTCCTTCCCGGCAATAGAATTTGTACAATAATGCCCTTTTCGGATTATAATACTCCCCGGAATAGATGTATTATTCCCCCGAATAAAGCGGGTGTGTAACGAATGTCTTATACCAATAGATATGTGCCGTATTTTTCACTCCCTTTTGAAGATACTTATCCGGCAGGCTGTTTTTTAAGTTTGGCATGAAGGCCTCCCGGAAAGTTATTTTACAAGTTTCCGCATTCGGAAAGATCCAGGGCAGATATGATGTTATTTTTCGCATTCCGGGTAAGATAAGCGGTAATGATCTGCTGAATATCCCCGTTGTACTTTTGAGGAATAATAAAGTCCCGGAAATTTTCATAATGTTCAATACGTTCTTCTTCGGGTATAAATCCGTACCCGGCATAATTTCCGTTTCGTACCTCAATCAGGGCTTTTTCATCCGGAGTCCTGCCTTTTTCCACAATGAGAAAATTTTCCTGCAGGTCTTTGATGTTTCGCATCGCCTGTTCAACACGTTCATTATAGATTTCCGGTTTTTCCTCTCCCCGGCATATACCCCTGCAATTTTTTAGTTTGTAATGGGAACAGTGCGGGACATTGGTCTGTAATTGGGTAAACTTCGGACAAAGGTCGTATTTCTCACATACCTGTTCCAGGAAAGAAAGACATTCCGTAACCGTATAAAAAACCTTGAGCGGTGCCGGGACCAGTTTAAGCTGGTTATAACCGAGATGGAGTATGCCCCGGCGGTCTGTATATGCCATAATACCGTAGCCTTTTACCGGTTTTTTCTGGGCGGTGTTGAATTTCGGGAAGTGCTGTTTGATCTGTGTGGATTCCCGGATAAGGGCGAGTAGTTCGCTTCCGGTCTCCTCACAATCGATATGCGCGGTTTCCCTGGCCAGGGCTATTTCTTTGGATGTTTTATCGTAAAAATGACCCAGGACCCTTTTTCTGATATTAATGGCCTTTCCCACATAGATAATGGTATCCCTTTCATCCATAAAATAATATATCCCGGGTGTTTCGGGCAGTTTGTCAACTACATTTTTCGGGAGTAAGGGGGGAAGTGTTATTTCTCCCGAACGCGGATTTAACTGTTTGGTAAAGATACCCTGCGTATCGTTTTGAAGCAATTTCTCAAAAAGGATCACCGTGGCATCCGTATCTCCCTTGGCGCGGTGCCTGTCCTGTATTGGTATGCTCAGATGACTGCACAATTTTCCCAGGCTGTACGATTTCAGTCCGGGGAATATTTGTCTGGACAGGCGTACGGTACACAGTTTTTTCCTTCGGAATTCCCCGCCGTTTCTTTGGAATTCCTTACGGATGACATTGTAGTCAAAACCTACATTATGCGCTACGAATATCCTGTCCTGTGTGAGTTGTAATACGGTTTCGGAAATATCCGAAAAGACAGGAGCATCCATAACCATGTCGTTGTCAATTCCCGTTAACCCGGTTACGTATGGAGAGATCGGAACTTCGGGATTGACAAGACTGTGGAATTCTTCCACCAGCGTATTGCCATCGTGTATAGCAATGGCTATTTCGGTAATCCTGTTGGCATCACCACCCAGACCGGTGGTTTCCACATCGACAATGGCATACATCTGATTGTTTTTTGGAAGCTATAAAGATACCAAAAAAACATACTTCCCGGGGTTCGAATCTCCTGTTTAACGATAGGTCTTATCTATTCCATTGGTTCTCCGCGGATGTCGTTAAAGAACTTATAGGCTTTTTCTACCTGCTTTTTGCCCGCATGTTCAAACTCTTCTTCCGTAATACCGTAAACTTTTTGCAGGGAGTCGATAGTTGTCTTTAATTGTTCCCGGATATTACGATATCTCGTGTTGTCATAGATATTTTTGTTTTCCCCCGGATCGGTTTCCAGGTCGTACATTTCCCAGGTGTCAATATCGTCATAAAAATGCATGAGCTTGTAGCGTTTTGTGCGTACACCGTAATGTTTTTTTACCATGTGAAAGTCCGGATAACCATAATAATGATAGTAAATGGCATTCCGGAAATCTTCTTGATCGGCACTGTCTTCTAGAAAAGGACGGAAAGATTTCCCCTGAAGATCCTCCGGTATGGGGGCTCCTGCAAAATCGAGCAGAGTAGAAGCAAAGTCGAGATTCTGGGTTAGGGCGCGGATATCCGTTCTTTCGGATATATGCCCTGGATATTGCATGAGCAATGGCATACGCAGGGATTCCTCATACATAAAACGTTTGTCGAACCAGCCGTGTTCCCCGAGATAGAATCCCTGGTCGGAAGTATAGATAACAATGGTATTTTCCTCCAGGTCGTTTTCCCCCAGGTAATCCAGCACACGCCCTACACTTTCGTCTACCGAGGCTATGGTAGCCATATAATCCTGTAAGTAACGTTGTGCTTTCCATTCGGCCATAGCTTTTCCGGTTAGGTTAGCCCGGTGCATGGCATCGTTTTTCGGCAGGTAAATACTGTCCCAGGTTTTACGTTGTTCGGGAGACATACGGTCAAAATCTGTGGTCCAGGGGTTACTGGCCAGTTCGGTACTTCCTTCGGCAACACTCATTTTAAGGTCATGTCCTTCGTACATGTCCTTGTAAACCGTCATTAACTGTTGCTGTGCGGCAAGTTGTCCTTCGTGTCCGGAAAAATAATTGTCCGGCAACGGAAATTTTACGGAATCGTACATAGCGGCATGGCGAAGCGCGGGCATCCAGTTGCGGTGAGGCGCCTTGTGATGCATCATTACAAAGAAAGGCCGGTCTTCTTTTGCGTTTTTTTGCAACCAGGAAATAGTTTTATCCGTGATGAGGTCTGTGGCGTAACCTGGTGTAACTACAGTATCCTGCCCGTGGATGAATTCCGGGTTGTAGTAGTTTCCCTGGTCATTGAGTATATCCCAGTAATCAAACCCGGTCGGAGCACCGTATAAATGCCATTTGCCGATCATAGCAGTTTGGTATCCTTCTTTTTTCAGGTATTTCGGAAGGGTAGGCTGGTTTCCGTCAAATTTTTCCCCGTTCTTACGGAAACCGTTTTTATGGCTGTGTTTCCCGGTAAGTATTACTGCACGACTGGGGCCACAAATGGAATTGGTACAAAAATTATTGCGGAAAATAGCCCCGTTTCGTGCGATCCGGTCAATATTGGGGGTAGGGGCTATCTGCCCTATGGGATGACCATAAGCGCTAATGGCCTGTTGCGCGTGGTCATCGGCCATGATAAAAATAATATTGGGTCTTTTGGTCTCGGGAGTCTTTTTTTCCTCCTTTTTATTCTTACAGGAAGAAAAGCTGATAATTATACAGAAAAGTAAAAATAACGTTTTGGTATGCATAGCATTTGCTTTCCGGTTAACAGGTATAAAATTAAAAATAAGGGTGGAGATATAAGGTTTGATGCGGGACAGAGTCCGTTCTATTTTGTATGTGTCATTTTAAAGGGTTTATTCTGAAGTGTTTATGTGGTTTTGGAAGAGTTGATGATGAATATGTTTTAACAAACTGATGTAGTGATGATGCATTGGTTTTTAATAAAACCCAGGAAATTCCAATAAGAAATGGATAACATACCGGTATTTTTTATATTACAAAAGCCCGTCTCCGGTGAAAAAGACGGGCTTAAAAAGGGCCTCTTTGTCAAAAAAAGGATGGTAATATCGTATTTCCGGTATTGGAATGTTTACCGATGGAAAGCTTAATCACAATCCAGGCAGGTCCATTCTACGATCCCGGACCCGGATCCGAAACGCTGCATGGCGTATTTTTCTATATCAATCAGAAAGCCAATACCATTTTGATCGGCATTGGTCGTACAACAGCCATTGCAGTCGGTATCCGAACAGAAGTCGTATACGACAGCATCTATTTGCCGGTCTCCCTGTCTTATGCGGAGGGTTTTCAACTTGTATTCATAAGCATCCCGGGAATGCAGGGCGATTATATTGTGCGACGCTACCCAGCTTTCGGGCATAACCCCCGAAACAAAGGCAAACTGGCCGGCCCATTGACAGCCGTTGTATAAAATACATTCGTCGCTTCCCGGGTCCGGGTAGGATTCGAAATTGGTGAGATTGGCCTGGCGCCATACCACTGCCGTGGACAGTTCGGCTCTCGGGTTTACCAATTCCGAATCGGTTTCCATGCCGTTCTGTGCGCAGGAAGTGACAATCAATAGCACAGCAGGAAGAATAATGGCTTTCAGCCGCATGTAAGATAAAGTTTTCATGGTTTCAAAGATTTGGGTCAATAAAACAGTTGGTTGAGTAAAAGGACCGCGAATTCAAAAATTGTTTTTCGCTTTATTAAACACTATTGAAATTAGTGTTTTTGTAAAAAAGTAAGAAATTATTTATACGTATAACATGATTTTAGCAACAGACGGCATAAATTTGAAGACGAAGGTATTTTCTCTTAACCTTAATATATTTATCCTACAAATTTTGTTTTAGTCAAAAAAAACAGGATATATCTGTGCAAAACGGATATATCCTGTAAGTCTTGTAATTATATGTTCCGGACCGGTTTAACTATTGGCCAGTTCTTTCAATTCTTTTATAGTTTGGAGGGGTGTTTCACTTTTGAATACAAAACTTCCTGCAACCAGCACGTCCGCACCGGCATCTATGAGTTGTTTTGCATTTTCGGAAGTAACGCCACCGTCTATTTCTATTTTGGTTGTTGCATTGTTTTTCCGGATGATCTCCTTCAGTTCCGAAACCTTTTTATAGGTATTTTGGATAAACGACTGTCCTCCGAATCCCGGATTGACACTCATAATACATACCATATCGATATCATTGATTATATCTTCCAGCAGGATAACAGGGGTATGCGGGTTCAGGGCTACGCCTGCCATCATACCTTCTGCTTTAATGGCCTGCAGGGTACGGTGGAGGTGGGTACAAGCTTCGTAATGTACGGTAAGATTATCGGCGCCCAGTGCGGCAAAAGTTTTGATGTACCGGTCCGGGTCTACGATCATCAGGTGCACATCTATTGTTTTTTTAGCGTGCTTTTTTATGGCTTCGAGTACAGGCATACCGAAGGATATGTTTGGCACGAATACCCCGTCCATGATATCGATATGAAACCAGTCGGCCTCACTTTTATTAACCATTTCAATATCGCGTTGCAGATTGGCAAAGTCGGCTGCCAGAACGGAAGGGGCTATGAGTTTTTGATCCATTGTTACGTGTTGTCTTTTGTCGAAGCAAAAATAGGAGAAATCTTTGACTTTGGGGAGGAATGGTTATAAAGAAAAAACTCCGGTAATCAGCCGGAGTTCATCCATCAATCAAAAAACGAACAGTTATGATAAACTGTTGTTACCTTCTCGTTGAGCCGCACAGCTGTGCGGCTCTATCGGGTTACCCCAGATAGGTTTTTAATATTTTACTGCGTGAGGTATGTTTCAACCTTCGGATAGCCTTTTCTTTGATCTGGCGAACACGTTCGCGGGTCAGGTCAAAGGTTTCTCCTATTTCTTCCAGGGTCATCGGGTGCTGATCTCCCAGTCCGAAATACAGGCGGATTACATCCGCTTCCCTTGGTGTAAGGGTTTCCAGTGCTCTTTCTATTTCTGTACGAAGCGATTCGTGCAGGAGATCTTTGTCCGGGTTAGGGGACTCTCCGCTACGCAAAACGTCATACAGGTTGGAATCTTCACCTTCTACAAGAGGGGCATCCATAGAAACGTGGCGCCCGGAATTCTTCATAGATTCCTTAACGTCATTTACGGTCATGTCCAGTTCCTTGGCAATTTCTTCGGCAGAAGGAACACGTTCGTGTGCCTGCTCGAGGAATGCATAGGTCTTATTGATCTTGTTTATAGATCCGATCTTGTTCAGGGGCAAACGCACAATACGCGACTGCTCCGCTAATGCCTGTAATATAGACTGGCGAATCCACCAAACTGCGTACGAAATAAATTTAAAACCACGCGTTTCGTCAAAACGCTGCGCGGCTTTAATGAGTCCCAGATTACCTTCGTTAATAAGATCGGGAAGGGTCAACCCCTGATTTTGGTACTGCTTTGCTACGGAAACCACGAAACGCAAGTTAGCTTTTGTCAACTTTTCCAGGGCACGTTGGTCCCCGGCTTTGATTCGCTGTGCCAGTTCTACCTCTTCATCTGCAGTAATTAAGTCAACTTTCCCTATCTCCTGAAGATACTTATCCAGGGAAGCAGTTTCCCTGTTGGTTACCTGCTTCGTAATTTTAAGCTGTCTCATCTAATCTTCTCCTTGATTTTTTTATGTGTATAATTGCTTATGCAGTTGGTTATACGTATTATTGACGTTAAATGTTACAAAAGGTTTAATTTAATTTCCATTATTTTCCGGATTTCATACCTGTTTTAAGTTACAGTTCAGATTTTCAGGCTGTTTCTAACCGCATTGTCCGTTTCCGGAAAATGTAGTTATTAATTATATAGACTAAACATGGGGCGACGTGTTACACCATATTTCCTTTTTTTTATTTGTTTCCTTACGGGTGTCCGGCTTTTTTACGCGCAGCAGGCTGTTCTGCCGGTAAGTAATTTTTCCGTGAATGATTATTATGCGGCTAACCAGAACTGGGATATAACTACCGATGACAACGGCCTCACTTTTGTGGCAAATCACCAGGGATTGCTCGTTTTTAACGGACAATACTGGAAGTTATACACATTGCCTAATAATACCATTATACGATCGGTATACCAGGACGGAGACAGAGTGTATACCGGATCGTATGAAGAGTTCGGATACTGGGAGAAAAACGAACTCGGAGAGTTTGAATATGTTTCGTTAACCTCGCAGGTAGATGTGGCCCATGAATTCCGGAACGAAGAATTCTGGGAAATTACCAGGTGGGGAGAAAATATTGTATTCCGTTCCTTTGCTACGGTGTATATCTATAACGGGGAAAAGATAACCGTACTGAATCCCGGTTTTATAATAACGAAGGTAATGCCATACGGGGAATCCCTCATATTGGGGGAGAATACCGGCAGGGTACATCGCTATACGGAAAAAGACGGACTGATACCACTGCCTGAAACCGAAAACATAGGTAATCCCGTAGCCGATATTGTTGCAGACGGGGATAAACTTATAATTGGAACGAAATCTGCCGGGTGCTTCAGTTATGATTTCGAGTATCATAAACTCCAGCGATGGGACCAGGCCATAAATGAGATGCTTTCCGCATATGAACTCAATAAGATCTGCATTGTGGGGGAAAACCGCATTGCTTTCGGTACCATAAAGAACGGTGTTATTATTTATAACAGGACTACCCGGACGAGCCAGTACATCAACAGGCACCTGGGACTGCAGAATAATACGGTGCTGGGGGTTGATGTCCGCGGAGATAAACTCTGGCTGGCGCTGGACAATGGGGTAGACGTAGTCAAAGTAAATTCGGAATTTTCCTTTTTTAAAGATGATACCGGGGAACTGGGTACCGTCTACGATATTGCTTTCTATAACAACACTGTTTATATGGGAAGCAATACCGGGGTATATTATTTCAAAGGAGATAAAATGGTTTTCCTGGAAAACTCCCAGGGGCATGTATGGGACCTGGAAGTGGTTAACGGCAGATTGCTTTGCGGCCATAATTCGGGCACTTATGATATAAGCAATAATACATTTGACCGGATCTCTGATTTTTCCGGGGGCTACGCTATACGCAGCGTGCCAGGCAAGGAGAATACTTTCATACAATGCACTTATGTGGGGCTGGTGGTATATGTCTATGGCAAGGAAGGTTGGGAAGTGAGCCGGGTAGAAGATATAAATTTTCCGATAGACAATATTGTTTTTGAAAATCGACATACCGTATGGGCATCGCATCCGTACAAAGGTTTTTTTCGTATCCGGTTTGGTGATGACTACAAGAAGGTAATAGCTGTCCGTGAGTTTGACCAGGGTGAATTAAAGAGCCTGAGAACGCAGGTGTTCCGGGTGGGGAACGATATAGCTTTGTATAATGCAGGAGAATGGTACTCCTATAATCCGGTTAAAAAAACTCTGGAAGCATTTATTCCTTTTGAAAAATACAAGGACAAAAAATTGCTCTACCAGGACGGAGGGCATTTCTGGTTTACGGATACCGGAAAGAACGGGGTGATCTATACCGACCTGGTGAAAGATACGGTTATTGTACAGCGGGAACTGGGGAGGAGGCTGACCCCTCTGTTTGAAAAAGTGGTGAAGCGGAACGACTCCCTTTATTATTTTACCCTGAACGACGGTTTTGCCGAATTCAATTTTCACAAATACAGGCAATGGCACAATCAGCCACTAACCGTAACGGACAAGGTGCGGATAGACCATGTGGAAACAGGAGATTCTCTCTATGCTTTTTCCCGGAATCCGGGAATAGCTTTTCGCAATGCCGGAAACATTCGCTTTTCCGTATATTATCCCAACCATTTCGGCCAGGATTTTCAATATCGTTTAACCGGACCTCTTACCCAGGAAGGCAGGGTAGGGAACGGGGCGATAACATTACAAAACCTGGCATACGGAGATTACAGGCTAGATGTTTCGCCCGTGTCTTTTGATATGAACAGCCCGGTTACACTCCATTATAATTTTCGCATACATCCTCCCTGGTATTTGTCCCCGGCCATGAAGGTTATATATCTTCTGTTGTTTTTTGCCATAATATACCTGTTTTTCCTGTGGAACAAAAGGCTTATTAAAGATCATCAGCGTAAACTCACCAGGCGGATGTACCGGGAAAGCCAGAGAAAAATGGAACTTCTGGAACGGCAAAACCTGGAAAAGGAAGTGAAATTGAAAAGGAAAGAACTGATGAACTCTACCCTGATGATCAGTAAAAAAAATGAGCTTCTTCTGGAGATCCAGAACGAATTGCGGCGTATACGAAAAGATAATGTCAACGAATACCGGGTGAAAAGCCTTATTGCCAGAACTACAGAAGCCATACACAACCAGGAAGACTGGCAGGTTTTCGAAACGAATTTTAACGAACTGCACGACGACTTTTTTAAGAGACTGGTACAGCGCTATCCGAAATTAACTTCCAAAGACATGAAACTGTGCGGTTACCTGAAAATGAATCTCACATCCAAAGAAATAGCACCCTTAATGGGGATTACTTCCAGGGGAGTGGAGATACACCGGTATCGCCTTCGTAAAAAACTCGAACTGGAAAAAGATCAGGATTTGGTAAAATTTCTGTTTGTTGTTTAGTTTTTTAATAATAAACAACCCTTAAATTTGATATAAAACAACTCATCATCCCTACATCAATATGTTAAAATTTTAGGAATCAGGTAATTTTGGTGTGCTTGTAATGTGTTGGTTATTAGTATTTTGTATTGGATTCTATTATTTAGTCATTTGATGTAGCCCTACTACTACAATTAAAAACTCCGGGAGTCTCTAATTTTATCTTCGACTAAATCAAATCTTTTATTATGAAGGTAAAATTGTTTTGGCTTATATGTTTTATAGCCATATTTCCTGCAGGAGTTTATGCGCAGGAAACGATAAGCGGTAAAGTTATCGATGCCGATAATCAACCGTTGCCAGGTGCCAATATTTTAGTGGAAGGCACCAACAGGTATGCGGTATCCGATTTCGACGGGAATTTTAGTGTCGAAGCTTCTTCCGGGGAGGTGTTACAGGTAACCTATGTAGGGTTTCAGTCCCGGCAAATAACCGTTGGAGATGACGATACACTTACCATTACACTACAGGAAGATACTTCCGAACTGGACGAAGTAATAGTTGTGGGATATGGTACGCAGAAAAAAGGGGATATCACCGGAGCGGTAGCATCCATAAAAGCTGAAGATATTGTTAAACAGCCTGCACTTACCGCCGTACAATCCATACAGGGTAAGGTAGCGGGGGTGAACATAATATCGAGTGATGCCCCGGGTTCTACACCTACGGTAATGGTTCGTGGTCTCGGAACGGCAGAAGGAGGGAGAGCACCTTTTTATGTGGTAGACGGACAACCTACACAGGATATACGAAGTATTAACCCGTCAGACATAGAATCCATTGATTTTCTTAAAGGAGCTTCCTATGCAAATATTTATGGTATCCGTGCAGCTAACGGAGTTATTCTGATAACCACTAAAAAAGGTAAAAAAGGAAAAACGGTCATTAATGCGGATTCCTTTTACGGTATCAAGAGTACATTGAACAGGGTAGACATGGCTGATGCCGATCAGTACGTAACTTATTTCAATGAAGAAAGTACGTCGCTGGATGGATTTTTATTACAGGATAATCAGCGATTCAATACGGATTGGTATGACGAATTATTACAATTAGGTAGCATCAACAGTAATAGTTTTTCCATTTCCGGAGCAGGAGAAGCGATAGATTATTTTTTCAGTTATAATTTTTACCAGGAAGAGGGTATATTGAAAGACAATAAATACAACAGGGGAACAATAAGAAATAATAACACTTACCATCTGTTTGACGATAAATTCAGAGTTACCCAGAATATCAATATAACCTATACCAATGAATCACCCAAACCCTTTGGAGCCTTTAATAATGCGTATCGCCAATCCCCGTTGGTGCCTGTATATTACGACAATGGGAGGTTCGGGCAGTCTTATGTAAACCAAACTACCGGAATGGTCACTTATGAGTCCGGTCCGGGAGAATCCGTAGGAAGACTGTATCCGCATGGTAATCCGGTGGCGGATGTGTATTATCAGGATCAGGACATTAACACCACCACGTTGCAGGGACAAATTACAGCGGAATTGGACATCACAGAAGACCTGACCGCAACAGGACGATTCGGAGCAACAAAATTCTATTCTAAGAATAATGCATATAACCCGATAAGAGAGCGATGGCTCAATGCAGATCCCAGAAGGACGGTAGAGCAGTTTGAGGCCGGAAGAGACCCGGACCTGCATGATGAACAGATATCCACTGAATATGCAAATAACTCGTACCGGGTTATCGATGAAGAATATTACAGATGGAATATAGAAGGGTTTCTGACCTATACCAAAGCTTTTGACGACCATAGTTTGTCTGCTACAGCAGGATTGAGCAGGGAAAATTATGGGGGAAGAGAGAAATTAAATGCCCTGGCATATGACGTGTTTGAAGAAAAAAGATTAAGGAGCATCGGAAGAAAAACATCTTCTCTTTTTGATAATACCATTGACCAGGAATTCAATCAATCCACTAATTTACAATCGTATTTTGCACGGGTAGAATATGATTATGCTAAAAAATATTTTGTAAGGGCGGTATTACGAAGAGATGGGACCAGTGATTTCGTTACCGGCGATAATTTCTTTGAAAACTTTCCTGCCGTAAGTTTGGGGTGGACTATTTCCAAAGAAAATTTTTTAAAAGAAAGCACATTTCTCAATCACTTAAAACTTTTCGCGGGCTGGGGTAAACTGGGTAACGCAAGTGTACCTATTAATATCCAGCAAGTAGAAACTAACTCCGGTAGTGGAAATCAGAACTATGTTTTCGGGCCTACACAAAGCCTGATACTCGGAGCTTCTTTCGGTAGTCCGGTGGTTCCCCTGCAATGGGAGATTACCGAAGAATGGGAAGCCGGTTTTGATTTTGAGCTTTTTGACAGAAAGTTATCCGGTACACTGGATTATTACAACAGGAAAAACACCAATGCCATAGTCAATGTACAAAACACATTAAATTCTCAGGCAGAAGGTAATTTCCTGGCTCATGCCGCTGAAGTTTCCAATGCAGGGATCGAAGCATTGATTAACTGGCGGGATGCTATAAATGAGAACTTCAGTTATAATGTGAGTGTTAACTTTTCTACCAACCGGAACCGGGTAGAAAACGTAACTACCGGATATGATGGTGCCACAGGCGGGAGTCTGGGGAACGGACAAATCACCAAAAGGCTGAAGGAAGGAGAATCCTTATTTGCCTGGTGGATGTATGAAGCCGATGGTGTATGGCAGAACCAGGAAGAAATTGATAATAATCCTTCAATAGGAGGTGCTGCTCCCGGACATTTGAGATATAAAGATCAAAACGGAGATGGCGTAATTGACGACAGAGATAAAAAATACTTTGGCTCTTATATGCCTACATTCAATTATGGTGTAAGTATAGGAGTGCAGTATAAGAAGTTTGATATTAGTATTGACGGTTTTGGTTTAGGAGGTAATAAAGTATATAACGGACTGGCAAATACCAGGCTGGGCGGAGAGAATATAACCGTCGAAACATTTGAAAACCGGTGGACAGGAGAAGGGTCAACCAATACACATCCCGGCGCTTACAGGGATGCCATTGCTTCTTCGTACTGGCTGGAGGACGGTGATTTTTTCAGGATTAATAATATTACTTTGGGATATTCCTTTGAAGATCTGACCTTCTTTAGCCGGGTGAGGTTTTATGTAACTGCTCAAAACCCGTTCATGTTTACCAATTATTCCGGATTTACCCCGGAACTTAACCGAAGTGCGGATAATGAATACGGAGATCCTACGGGGACTACAGGAGTAGAACTGTCTGCCTACCCAACGACCCGGACTTTTATTTTCGGAGTAAATCTACAGTTGTAACAAAGCATTAAAAATATATACTATGAATCTCAAAGATAAATATTTGTCAGGTTGTTATTTGATGATTCTTCTTCTGTTCGTCGGTTGTGACGACTTTGTTGAAGAAGTGGAAGTAGTTGATCCCACTGCAGAAGAAAGCGGGGAAATATTTGAACCGGTACAGTTTGTCACCGGTGTATACGGAATGCATACCGACTGGGATTATGCATTTTCCTATCTGGGAATTACGGAGATCATTTCGGATAATGCCGACAAAGGGAGCTCTCCTACGGATACAGGAACAGATAAGCATCTTTTGGACGGATTGGAGCATACAGCTTCGACCCCTTCTATAAGAAGTATGTGGACAAAGTGGTATAAAACTATCGGAAGAGCAAGCCTGGCCATTGAATATACCGAAGAATTCGAAATGACAAACGAGAATCTGAGAGCACGTCTTATCGGCGAATGTAAGTTTTTAAGAGCCCTTAATTATTTTTGGCTGGTACGTTCTTTCGGAGATATACCATTACAACATATTGACCTCATAGAAAGGGTGCCGGTAGAAGAAGCTTACGCTTTTATAGAGCAGGATTTACTGGAGGCTATTGAAGTTTTACCTCTGAAAAGCGAATATTCATCTTCGGATTTGGGAAGAGCAACACAGGGTGCTGCCCAATCTTTGCTTGCTAAAGTATATCTATATCAGGAGAAATGGCAGGAATCCGCAGATATGGCACAAAATGTTATTAATTCCGGAGAATATGGCTTGGAAGAAGATTATGCCACTGTATGGAGAGCCTCGACGGAAAATGGCAGAGAATCCGTTTTTGAAATACAGGCCAGAGGAGATATAATAGCACATGGTGTACAGCAGTATTCTCAAACGCAGGGAGCATCCGGTCCCAGTGGCTGGGGCTGGGGATTTAATACACCGTCCGAAGATTTGTTGAATGCTTTTAATGAAGAAGGGGATGCCATCCGGAGAGATGCCACGATTATATTTCCCGGAGAAACATTGTGGGACGGCAGAGAAGTAGACGAGGCTGTACAAAATCCCAGGTATAATGAAAAAGCTTACTCCAGTGCAAATGCAGGTAATAATGATACGGATAAAAATATACGGGTCATCAGATTTGCAGAAGTTCTTCTTATCCGTGCCGAAGCTTTAAACGAACTCGGACAGTCTTCCGATGCCCTGACACCACTTAACGAGGTTCGTCAGAGGGTTGCATTGGGAGAAATATCTGCAACAGACCAGGCAGAATTAAGAGAACTTATCTGGAAAGAAAGACGCCTGGAACTGGCCATGGAGCACGATCGCTGGTTTGACCTGATCCGTACGGGGCAGGCAGGGGAAGTAATGAGGGCGCACGGAAAACCTTTTGAGGATGGAAAACATGAATTGTTTCCGATACCCAATGACCAGCTTATTCAGACTCCTGAGATGGTACAAAATCCCGGATGGTAAAGGATTAACCCCGTATTTTCAATGAAAATAATTTTGAAGGCAGTCAAAAACGAAATTTTATTTAAAACTTAAACCGGATAAACCGTTAACAATGCGAATTTTAATATTTATTTTAAGTATATTTTTTTTTACGAATTGTAATACTAAACATCCGTCTTCGGACAAAGAATCCCATGAAGTAACGGAAGGAGGACAAAGCAAGGAAGAAGACACAAAAGAGCCGGAAGATGAGGAGATACTGGATATTGTCCAAAAACAAACCCTCAAATATTTCTGGGAGTATGCGGAACCCAATTCCGGCATGGCCCGTGAGCGCTATCATCCGGATGGAGATTATCCCAAAAACGATGCACACATTGTCACTACAGGAGGTTCCGGTTTTGGACTAATGGCTATTGTAACCGGTATGGAGAGAGGTTTTATTCCACGGGAAGAAGGGGTTAAGCGTTTGCGTAAAATTGCCGGTTTTCTGGCGGCAACCAAGCGTTATCACGGCGCCTGGCCGCATTGGATAAATGGAGAAACAGGGGAAACACAATCTTTTAGCAATAAAGATGACGGAGGAGATATTGTGGAAACCTCATTTCTGGCACAAGGTTTTATAGTGGTCAGCGAATATCTTAAAAACGGAAATGAAGAGGAAAAAGCGGTAGCTCAAAAATACGATGAACTTTGGAAAGGGATCGACTGGAATTGGTATACCAACGGCAAAGACGGTATTTTCTGGCATTGGTCGCCCGAATATGAATTTGAGAAAAATTTCAAGATCCAAGGCTACAACGAGTGTTTGATCACTTATATCATGGCCGCTTCTTCGCCTGATCATGCCATTGATCCGGAAGTTTATCACAAAGGCTGGGCAAGGAACGGAAATATTACCACCGATGAAAAAGCCTACGATTTACCACTTATCCTGAAACACAATACCGTTGGTGATAAAGGTGGACCACTTTTCTGGGCACATTATTCCTATTTGGGATTAAACCCGAAAAACCTTCAGGATAAATATGCCAACTACTGGGATCTGAATGTAAACCATGCAAAGATCAATTATAATTACTGTGTGGAAAACCCGGATCATTCCCAAACATATAGCCGGGAATCCTGGGGATTAACAGCCAGTTATTCCAGAAATGAAGACAATAGTATCGGGTATACGGCGCATTCCCCCGATCATGATAAAGGAGTGGTTTCTCCCACAGCAGCGGTGAGTTCCATACCGTATACCCCGGAAGAATCCCTGCGGGCCATTCGCTATTTTTATACGGATCTGACCGATCTCGTCTGGGGTCCGGCCGGTTTTTACGACGCCTTTAGCCTGGATGGAGAACCCTGGGTAGCGGATAAATACCTGGCCATAGACCAGGGTCCGATAATCGTTATGATAGAAAATTACCGCAGCGGTTTGATATGGAACCTGTTCATGCGGAACGAAGATGTACAAAACGGGCTGAAGAAACTAGGCTTTACAAGTCCGCATATACCATGAAAATAATCACTAAATACTGGTTTTTCAGCATACTCATACTTCATATGATGTCCTGCAATTCCGAAAGTCAGAAAGTGCGTGTTGTATTATTGCCCGATACCCAGACCTATGCGGAAAAATACCCTGAGATACTCCGTACACAATTAGAGTGGATAGCCAATAATGCCGGGAAAACAGACCTGGTCATACAACAGGGAGACCTTACCCAGAACAACAGCAAAGAAGAATGGGAGACTGTCCAGCAGGCATTCCGTATGCTGGACGGCAAAGTTCCCTATGTACTTGCGGTAGGCAATCACGATATGGGCAGCGCCCCGGGAAAATTTGCCGATGTGAGGAATACTACATTGTTCAACGAGTATTTCTCTTATTCCCGAATGTCAAAACTTCCGGGTTTCGGGGGCAGTTTTAAACCGGATACTATGGATAATACCTGGTACACGCTCCAAACCGGAAAAGTGAAATGGCTGGTACTCTCCCTGGAATTCGGTCCGAGGAACAAGGTGCTGGAATGGGCGGGAAGGGTCATTGAAGAACACTCCGATCATCTGGTTATCATCAATACCCATAGCTATATGTATGCTGACAATACCCGGCAGGGAGAAGGGGACGATTGGCGTCCGCAGGCATATGGCGTAGGAGAGGATACGGGAGAAGATGCGGTAAATGACGGGGAAGATATCTGGCAGAAACTGGTAAAACGATATCCAAATGTGAGGTTTGTCTTTTCCGGGCATGTCCTTCATGCCGGGGTAGGTACATTGGTCAGTATCAATGACGAGGGCTACCCGGTCTACCAGATGCTGGCCAATTACCAGGAAGGCGTTCAGGGTTCGGAAAAAGGAGGGAGCGGCTGGTTGCGTATCCTGGATATGGATTTAAAGGAAGGCACCATCGAAGTAAACACCTATTCTCCTTATCTCGAAAAGTATATGGAAGACCCGGCACATCACTTCAGGATAAAAAATGTGCTTTTCGCTCTGGAAGGGCAATAACCTTTGCATACGGACGAATTTGTTTTACTAACTTGAAAAACAAAAAAACAATCATGAATAATCGAACGGTCTTTCCGGTTTTGTGTTTTATGTTATATACGCTCCTGTCCTTTGCACAGACGGACAGTTTATACCAGAAAAAACAATTCATTTCTGAAAACGATACCCTTTTATACCGCATTTCATACCCGGAGAATTATACGGTAACCAAAAAGTACCCTGTAGTACTATTTCTCCACGGGGCAGGAGAACGTGGTAATGATAATGAAGCACAACTTATACATGGAAGTTCCCTTTTTCGGAAAGATACGGTAAGGCAACAGTTTCCCGCTATTGTGATCTTTCCGCAATGTCCTGCGGAAGATTACTGGGCCAATACCAAAGTAAAACGAAACAGAACCCCATTGAAGATCAGGTTTCGTTACGGGCGTAAACCCACAAAGGCGCTCAGCCTGGTCATGAAACTGATGGATAGTGTTACTGCAACACCCTATGTAAAAAAGGACCAGGTGTACGTCATGGGATTATCCATGGGAGGAATGGGAACCTTTGAGCTCCTGTACCGCGAACCGGAGATGTTTGCCGCGGCTATACCCATCTGCGGTGGAGGCAGACCCGCATCGGTAAAAAAATACGCTGCGGAAATCCCGCTATGGATTTTTCACGGGGCAAAAGACAATGTCGTAAATCCCATACTTTCTGTAAAAATGGTCGGGCGATTACTCCGGGAAGGTGGCAATCCGAAATTTACACTTTACGAAAATGCCAACCACAATAGCTGGGATCCCGCTTTTGCAGAACCGGAGTTGCTGCCATGGCTTTTTTCCAAGACTTTAACAAAATAAAAGGACAGTATGATAACTATAAGCAGACGAATCGGTATACTCTCCCTTTTATTACCGGTTTTAATGTCCTGTACGGATAGCCCTGAGCAGGATAAAAAAACAGAAAATCCATATGCAGCGAAGGTTGATTCCGTTCTCGGACTCATGACCCTGGAAGAAAAAATAGGACAGACCGTCTTATTTACCAGCGGATGGGATGTTACGGGACCTTCAATGGATGATAACTATAAAGAATACCTGGAAAATGGTAATGTAGGAGCGGTTTTTAATGCTTTTACCACCAAATACAACCGGGAATTACAAAAAATAGCAGTAGAGCATACCCGGTTGGGGATTCCTTTACTGTTCGGTTATGATGTAATACATGGGCACCGGACGATTTTTCCCATTCCCCTGGGAGAATCCGCCAGCTGGGACCTGGAACTCATGGAAAAAACGGCGAGGATAGCGGCCATTGAAGCTTCGGCAGAGGGAATAAACTGGACATTCGCACCAATGGTAGACATAGCCAGGGATGCCCGGTGGGGCCGTATAGCGGAAGGGGCCGGAGAAGATACTTATCTCGGTTCACTTATTGCCAGGGCGCGGGTAAAAGGTTTTCAGGGCGATGACCTGTCCGCCGGTAACACCATACTCGCATGTGCCAAGCATTACGCGGCCTACGGAGCAGCCCTTTCGGGAAGAGATTACAATACTGTGGATATGTCCGAAAACGAATTTCGTACCATCTACCTGCCACCTTTTAAAGCTGCGCTCGATGCGGGAGTGGCAACATTTATGAATTCCTTTAACGACCTGAACGGCGTACCGGCAACAGGAAATAATTTCCTGTTGAGGGATATACTTAAGGGCGACTGGGAATTTGACGGTTTTGTAGTTACCGATTATACCTCCATAAACGAAATGGTAGCACACGGTTATGCAAGGGATGATAAGCATGCCGGGGAAATTGCCATGAATGCAGGCGTGGATATGGATATGCAGGGCGGGATTTATATGAAGTACCTTAAAGAGTCCATAGAGGAAGGGAAAGTAAGTGAGACTGACCTGGACGATGCGGTACGCAGGATACTGGAAATGAAATTCCGGTTAGGGTTGTTTGACGATCCTTATCGCTATATGGATGAAACCCGGGAAAAAGAAGATATTCTCAATAAAGAACACCTGGACGTGGCCAGGGATGCCGCAAGAAAATCCATGGTATTGCTAAAGAATGACAATGAGGCGCTTCCTTTGCGTAAGGATAGTAAAGTGGCATTGATAGGCCCTTTGGTGAAAGATGAAAAAAATATTATAGGTAACTGGGCAGCAGCAGGCGACCGGGAAGGTACGGCCGTAAGTGTTTTTGAGGCATTTGAAGAAAGACTGGGGGCGGGTAATTTTTTGTATGCGGAAGGATGTAAGGTGCTCGGAGAAGACACCTCGGGTTTTGATGAAGCGGTTTCCGTGGCACGGAAAGCAGATGTGGTGGTTATGGTTGTCGGAGAACTGGAAGGGATGACCGGGGAAGCGGCCAGCCGTACCGATATTAATATCCCCGGCAAGCAAAAGGAGTTGATAGAAGCAGTAAAGAAGACCGGGAAACCGGTGGTCCTGGTATTGATGAACGGCAGGCCCCTTACCCTGGAATGGGAAAACGAAACCGTAGATGCCATACTGGAAGCATGGTGGCCCGGAACGATGGGAGGCTATGCTGTGGCAGACGTGCTTTACGGAGACTATAATCCTTCCGGTAAATTAACTGTGAGTTTTCCGAGGGCGGTAGGCCAACTGCCGTTGTTCTACAATCATAAGAATACCGGCAGGCCCATAAAACCGGAAGATCCGGATCAAAAATATGTCTCCAGGTATCTTTATACACCCAATACACCCTTGTATCCTTTCGGGTACGGATTGAGTTACACCACGTTCGCCTATGAGGTTTCTGCGGATAAAAACAGGTTGACACCTGGTGATACATTGACCATAACGGCTAAAGTAACCAATACCGGGAAAAGAGATGGGGAAGAAGTGGTGCAGTTGTACCTGCATGATAAAGTGGCTTCCATAACCCCGCCTGTTAAGGAATTGAAGAGGTTCAGAAAAATATCCCTGCAGAAAGGGGAGAGCAAAAATGTGGTTTTTTCTTTATCCGCGGAGGATCTGAAGTTTTATAATCAGGACCTGGAATGGGTATATGAGCCGGGAGAATTCGAGTTTTTTGTAGGAGGAAGTTCAGACATGCAGTTTACGCATACATTTGAACTGGTGGAGGAGTGATTAAGAAGGAATAAGAAAACTATAGCAAAAAAAAACACCCCGGTTATGCCAGGGTGTTTTTTTAAAATTGAAAAAAATATATAACGCTTGATTAAGATCTGTGTTTAGTTTCTCTTCGTTCCGGCCTTTCAGATCTTTCGGATCTTTCCGGTTTTGGCAGTAATGCTTTTCTGGATACTTTTGGTTTTTTTGTCCTCGGGTCGAGACCAAAGTATTTTACTTCGAAAACATCTCCCATGTTAACTACATCAGATACATTTTCCGTACGTTCCCAGGCAAGTTCAGACACGTGCAGCAGTACTTCGTTTCCGGGAGCTGTAGTAAACTCTACAACCGCACCGAAATCGAGCATTTTGATCACTTTTACTTCATAAACCTTGCCGACTTCCGGTTTGAATAACAAAGAATCGATTTTTGCTAAAACCGCATCGATACCATCCTGGTTGGTTCCCAGGATCTCAACAATACCTTGCTCATCCACTTCGTTGATAACGATGGTCGTATCCGTAGCTTTCTGTAATTCCTGTATCACTTTTCCACCAGGGCCGATCAGGGCACCGATAAAGTCTCCCGGAATGGTTCTGGTAACAATTTTCGGAGCGTGAGGTTTTACTTCTGCATTAGGCTGAGCGATGGTATCCGTAAGTTTTTCCAGAATATGCAAACGGCCTTCACGGGCTTGCTTTAAGGCCTGTACCAAAATTTCATAAGGCAGACCTTTGATTTTAATGTCCATCTGGCAGGCGGTAATTCCATCTGCGGTTCCGGTCACTTTAAAGTCCATATCTCCCAGGTGATCTTCATCTCCCAGTATATCGGACAATACCGCATGGCGTTCACCGTCTGAAATAAGTCCCATAGCAATACCGGATACCGGCTTTGTCATCTGGATACCTGCATCCATAAGCGCCATAGTTCCGGCACATACGGTTGCCATAGAAGAGGAGCCGTTAGATTCGAGTACTTCAGATACTATCCGAACAGTGTAAGGGTTCTCTTCCGGGATCATACCTTTTAATGCGCGTTGCGCCAGGTTTCCGTGGCCGATCTCACGACGGGAAGTACCCCTTATCGGGTAGGCCTCACCGGTACAGAACGGGGGGAAATTATAATGCAAATAAAAGTTTTCTTCTCCCTGGTGTGTCGGCAGATCGATAATATTTGACTCCCTGGAAGTTCCGAGTGTTACCGTTGCAAGCGCTTGTGTTTCTCCCCGGGTAAAGATCGCCGAGCCGTGAACGGAAGGCAGATAATTTACTTCACACCAGATAGGGCGGATCTCATTGGTCTTTCTCCCGTCTAAACGAATGCCTTCGGAAAGCGTAAGTTCTCTTACCGCTTCTTTTTCGGTTTTTTTGAAATAGCCTTTGATCAAGCCTTCGTTCTCTTCCAGTTCCTCTTCACTGAAGAGGGCTAATACTTCGTCTTTTACTGCAGAAAATGCTTCGCTACGTTCTTTTTTGCCATAGCCGCTTTTTGCAATATCATATATTTTCTGGTATGCCGCTTCGTGAACTTTTTCAGCGATTGCATCGTCAGTCTTTTGAAGATTGTATTCCCGGACCGGTTTTTTACCGAAAGCTTCTGCCAGTCGTAACTGGGCTTCACACTGAACTTTGATGGCCTCGTGAGCAAACTGAATGGCTTCTGCCATTTCTTCTTCGGATATCTCTTTCATCTCGCCTTCTACCATCATCACAGAATCCGCAGAGGCACCGATGATCATGTCAATATCAGACTCTAATAACTGACTACGGCTCGGGTTAAGGATAAACTCGCCGTTTATCCTGCCCACACGTGCTTCAGAAATGGCACATTCAAAAGGGATATCGGACAATTGAATAGCAGCAGACGCTGCCAAACCGACTAAGGCGTCCGGCATAACTTCTTCGTCATGTGACATCAACTGGATCATCACCTGGGTTTCCGTTCTGTAATCGGAAGGGAATAACGGACGTAATACACGATCCACAATCCGCATCGTCAGGATTTCCCTGTCGCTGGGTCTCGCTTCTCTTTTAAAGAAACCACCCGGATAACGGCCTGCGGCTGCAAATTTTTCTCTGTAGTCAACGGTTAACGGAAAGAAATCCATTGTACTTTCATTGTAAGACGATACTACGGTACAAAGTAACATTGCATCGCCCATTTGTACAACAACAGACCCATGGGCTTGTTTTGCCAGCTTTCCTGTTTCTATGGAAATGGTCCTGCCATCTCCTAAATCAATAACTTCTTTTTTTACTTCAGGAATCATAAATTCTTTTTAATTAATTATACAAAGGGTTCCCGTTTGTGACGGGGTAGTTGTGTTGTTGTAGTTAACCCAATGAAAATTACTTTGCCCTGAGAAATGTCCCGGATAAAACCGGGTATAATAAAACAAAAAAGAGGCACTAAGGCCTCTCTCGGAATTATTTTCTAAGTCCTAATTCTTTTACAATTGCACGATATCTTTCGATATCTTTTTTCTTGAGGTAATCGAGCAGACTTCTTCTTTTACCTACCAGGCTAACCAGTGCTCTTTCGGTGTTAAAGTCTTTACGGTTTCTTTTCAGGTGTTCCGTAAGGTGAGATATCCTGAAAGTAAACAGGGCTATCTGACCTTCTGCCGAACCGGTGTTATTTCCGGAACCTCCGTGTTTTTTAAAAATGTCTTCTTTTACTTCTTTGGTTAAATACATGCCAATATTGTTTAAATGATTCTTATGTATTGAGATAGCTCGTCTATCAGGGCGCAAATATATGGTAAATAGTTGTAATATTTATGTTTTACGGTAAAAAAATAGAGACACAATACATTGTGTCTCTATTTCGTATTTTTCACCTGTATAACGATAGTAATTACGACCGTACTTCCTGGTTAAGAATAAGGTCCAGGTAGAGGTTGATGTTTTTCTTCAGGTCTTTACGATGCGTTATAAAGTCGAGGAAACCGTGTTCCTGAAGGAATTCGGATGTCTGGAATCCCTGGGGCAGATCCTGGCCGGTAGCTTCTTTTACCACTCTGGGACCTGCAAAACCGATAAGCGCTCCCGGTTCGGCGATATTGATATCCCCCAGCATGGCGTACGATGCTGTTGTTCCCCCGGTAGTCGGATCCGTACAAAGCGAAATGTATGGGATCCGGGCTTCGGCAAGTTGTGCCAGTTTAGCGGATGTTTTGGCCAGTTGCATCAGTGACAGGGCTGCTTCCATCATCCGTGCTCCCCCCGATTTGGAGATCATCAGGAAAGGCACATTGTTTTTAATGGAATAGTCTATAGCCCTTGCAATCTTTTCTCCGACCACACTACCCATAGACCCTCCTATAAAAGCAAAGTCCATACAGGCAATAACAAGATCTTTGCCCATAGACTTTCCGACCGCGGTACGAACGGCGTCTTTCAGATTTGTCTTTTCCTGGGCTTCCTTAAGGCGGTCCGTATATTTTTTGGTATCGACAAATTTCAACGGGTCCTTGGAAGTCAGGTTGGGGTCCAGTTCTTCGAATTTATTACCGTCAAAAAGAATAGAAAAGTACTCCTTGCTTCCTATTCTTACGTGATAATCGTCTTCCGGGCTGACGTAAAAGTTTTTCTCCAGTTCCTCGGCTCCGACAATTTTTCCGGTGGGGGACTTATACCAAAGTCCTTTCGGAGTGTCTTTTTTTTCTTCCGTAGTGGTCTGGATACCTTTTTCTTTTCGTTTGAACCAAGCCATGTTTCTATTTTTCGTTATAATAAAATGTTGTTGAGTTATCCGTTTACCGGGTTTTCTGTGGCGCAAGTTATAAAATCTGCACGACAATACATTAAACCCGGTAAGCGGTTGTACTCGTTAGCTTGTTTAGAGCATGTTTAAAAAGAATTCAATTGGCTAAAAAAATGCCCTTTTTGCCCCATATTTTGTCTTTTTCTCGCCCCATAGCTACGGCTATGCAGCTCAAAAAAGCCTTCATATGGAACAGGGCGGAGCGTATAAAATAACCCTGTGGGTTATTTTAGCGAACGAGCCAGCCGACGCAAGGGTGTTTTTCGCTACAATCAATCCTTTTTAAACATGCTCTTATAAGGTATTTACGTTATTCAGGTCTTCGAATGCCTTTTTCAACCTGGCAATAAAGGTTTTTTCTCCTTCACGTAACCATACCCTCGGATCGTAGAATTTTTTGTTGGGCTGATCGTCTCCTTCCGGGTTTCCTATCTGGGTCTGCAGATACCCTTTTTTGTCCTGGACGTAATCTCTTACACCTTCCAGGAATGCATACTGAAGGTCGGTATCAATATTCATTTTAATAACGCCATAACCGATAGCTTCGCGGATCTCTTCCAGGGTAGACCCGGAACCACCATGGAATACAAAGTCTATGCTGTTTGCAGGTACATTGTATTTTTCGGATACGAACTCCTGAGAATTTTTCAGTATTTTGGGAGTAAGTTTTACATTCCCCGGTTTGTAAACACCGTGAACATTACCAAAAGCAGCAGCTATGGTAAATTTAGGGCTTACTTTCATCAGTTCTTCATAAGCGTAGGCCACTTCTTCGGGTTGTGTGTAAAGTTTGGAAGAATCCACATCCGTGTTGTCCACACCGTCTTCTTCACCACCGGTAACACCGAGTTCGATCTCCAGAGTCATACCCATTTTGCTCATGCGCTCCAGGTATTTTTTACAGGTTTCAATATTCTCTTCGATAGGTTCTTCCGAAAGGTCTATCATGTGAGAACTGAAAAGTGGTTTTCCTGTTTCTGCGTAGTGTTTTTCACTGGCATCCAGCAGCCCGTCAATCCACGGCAACAGTTTTTTTGCACAGTGGTCCGTATGTAGTATAACGGTAGCTCCGTAAGCTTCCGCAAGTTCGTGTACATGCTTGGCCCCGGCAACAGCCCCGAGTATCGCGGCTTTTTGCCCGTCATTGGAAAGTCCTTTTCCGGCATTGAACTGGGCACCTCCGTTCGAAAATTGCAGAATAACCGGAGAGTTCAGCGTTGCTGCGGTTTCCAGTACGCCGTTTATACTGCCCGAACCTATTACGTTTACAGCAGGTAAAGCGAACCCTTTGCTTTTTGCATAGGCAAATATCTCCTGTACCTCATCTCCGGTGGCTACCCCGGGCTTAATGTTATGACTCATAGTTTTTAAGTTTTCCAGAATTTGAAAATTAGTAAAAGGCAAAAATAATAAATTTCAACGGCTAAACCCCAAAATAGGATTCTAAATTAGCAGCTGGAAGGTCTATAGGACATATAAAGAAGAAATATACCGGTCAGAAAGGATAGTTGATACCTATGTTATACACCGCATTACCAAAGTTGTAGTCCCTGAACCAGCGCCTGGACATCTGTTCGGCCGGATTATAGGTCTTGAACCCGGTATCGAGACGAATAACGAAGAAACCGAAATCGTATCGCAGACCGAAGCCGGTTCCGAGGGCGATATCTTTTAAAGAAGAGATGCCGGAAAAAATGGCTTGTTCATCCGCAACATCATCCAGGGCATTCCATATATTTCCCGCATCGGCAAACAGGGCGCCGTTAAGGCTTCCCATAATATTAAAGCGGTATTCCAGGTTCATGGCTATCTTGAGGTTAGCTTCGTTGAAATCGTTCCGGGTATTGGTTCTTCCGGGACCGAGAGAGTAAGCCTGCCATGCCCGGTTGTCGTTGGTTCCCCCCGCGAAATAACTCCTGGAAAAGGGAATGTTGGTAGCATTGCCGTAGGGAATGGCAAAGCCAAAGAAACTCCGGAATGCGAGGCTACCTTCCCTGGATATCTGCATGTGTTTTATAAAATCGAGTTCTGTTTTTACGTATTGGGAGTACTGCACATCAAACACAAGTTTCTTGCCGTTTTCATTTTTGTTGAACGCAATGAGTTGAGAAACGGCGGACAAGAAGTTACCGGCAGTCTCCAGCTTGACTTTAAACTGGGAAAAAGTATTATCGCTGGCTCCTCGCCGTGTGTTTTTGGAATAGGTGAAGTTGGAAGCAAAAATAAGGTTATTGGCACTAAGCCTCCTTCGGCGTTCATCTATACTGGATATGGTACGATAATCGTCTGAGTTGGGCGTCAACCCATTGATATTTCCGGAGAGGGCATCCATGGTAAACTGGCTCGTCCCGGACGGAATAAGAAGGTCACCGCTATCGTCAAAATAAGCCGGGTCTGTCGTATACCGGTCTGCTATAGTATTCAGCCTTTCGTAGCTGTTCTGGTATACCCTGAAATAACGGTCGATATTCAGGTTCCGGATAAACTCTATGTTCATCAGCTCGAAAGTGTGTTTTTTCTGGAAGGATGGCGTCCAGTTATACCGCAATATGGTATTGAAACTCTGTTTATCCAGTCCGATATTTTTCTGAAAAGAGCTACCTACGGACATACGTGTTGCGGGCAGCATATATTTGGGTATGAACTTCCGGGTATCGAACAGAAAGAATATCCTGGGAAAATTGAGCCGGATGTCCCCTCCGAATTCGGAAATATTGAAAAACCTGTCATTGGGATTGCTGGCTTCTCTGGACGATCCCACGGTACCCCTTGCGGATACCTCCAGGGTCTCCGCTCCCCGGAAAATATTCCGGCTTATGAGTGACGTACTGAAGGAAATACCGACATCCTGGATATTGGAATGCGATATGTCCGTATTGAGACCAAGTGAGAATTTAGGACGGTGTGTCAGGTATATATTGGTGTTTAACTGATCATCTGTTTCGGGAAGATACAGGTATTCTATATTAGGATATTTAAAAGTATTTAAATTGCTTATTTGTCTGTAAGTACGCGTACGGTCTATTTCGCGGTACACATTTCCGGGGGTTATGCCAATAGCGTCAGCCAGTGCTTTCGGTTTATACCGGAGTTTATCCCGGAAGTAAATGGTAAATTTATCATAAGAAATGGAGTCCAGGGAATCCTGCTCCATGCCGAAGGTATAGTCTGCGTAAATATTTACATTCTTAATGCGGTGTACCTTATACGGGATCTCCTTCAGGGAATCTCCGACTCTTTCACGACGGTTATCAATCTGTATTTCCACCGGCATTTTGTAATCTTCATTGGTTACCAGCGTATCTCGCAGAACGTTAAACCGGATGGATGAATTGGGTTGAAACTGGTATATCCCGGAATTGATAAGAATAGAGTTAATACGCTCCCTTTCCGCTTCAAAATGTGTCAGGTCAAACTGTTCCCCTTTTTTTATCAGCCTTCGGGCATCGTACCGGGTATAAATGGAATCTACATCTTTTGATTCTATTTTCTTGGTTATACTGTCGACAAAATACGGTTTTCCGGTAGTAATGTGATAGTTTACTTCCCCTCTTTTTTTCTTTTTCGGAACGGAGTCTACGGAATAAGTTACCTTGTTGTTAAAATATCCCTTGCTATTGTAATACAGATTGAGCCGTTCTCTGGACTTGATTGCCTTGGCTTCGTTGATGATCACGGGGGCTTCGCCGGTTTCTATCAGCCACTTGTTAAACCCGGCTACGGACCTCCCGAGTTCCAGGACCTGCTTTTCGGACAATAAACGGGTCAGGCGTTTTTCTCTTTTTTCCTTTCGATGGAGCCATGCCAGGTACGCCGAATCGGATTTTGGAGTGGCCAGGTTGTAAATGTGGAGTTTCAGGTTAAAACCAAGCAGGGAGCTGTTGGGGTGCTGGAAAATAAGAGTGCGCAAGGTTTCGTCTGTTTCCTTTTCTCCGTTTATATAGATATTGTTTTTGGCCAGAAGCAATTGATCGTCATTCACCCTTTTTACCGCATTACAGGATACGATAGACAGTATTAAAAAGATTACCGCTATTTTTGTGATCAGAGTTTTCAATGGAAAAAAGAAAGGTTTAACAGATTATCGATCTAAAACACATAAAATTTATGTCCCTGCAATTAAGCAAAAACAAAGATGGAAAAATTTTGTGTGAATTCCTCCCGGAAAATAAGGGTACAACCTGATTTTTACCATAACCTGAGGTCGGTTTCGGCTTTGCAGGGAAAAAATACACGATAACGGATGGTTAGCAAGAGCGAAATTAAACTAATAACGGGTTTACACCAAAAAAAGTACCGCAGTATAAACGGAATGTTCGTTGCGGAAGGAGTGAAAGTCATTACGGAACTATATGAGGCCGGAATGACAATGAGGGAGTTGTATACGACAGATGCAGATCGTTTTGCCTTTGCGGGAGATCTTGTCCGGGAGATTTCGGACCAGGAACTGAAAAAGATAAGCGAGCTGAAAACCCCGAATAAAGCACTGGCTCTTTTCGAAATACCCCGGGCAAGAGAGACGGAGAATTCCGGTCTTGTACTGGCTTTAGACGATATACGTGACCCCGGTAACCTGGGGACTATTATCCGCCTGTGCGACTGGTTCGGGATTGAAGACCTGGTATGTAGTATGACTACCGTAGATTGCTATAATGCCAAGGTGGTACAGGCAACTATGGGATCACTGGCCAGGGTGAATATTGTTTATACGGAACTGGAAACCTATATTGGAGAATCCGGACTACCGGTTTTTATTGCCGATATGAACGGGGAAAATGTCTTTGAGACATCCTTGCCACAAAAAGGTATCCTGGTCATGGGAAATGAAGCTAACGGGATATCCGGAGAGATCCGGTCTCTGGCAGATCGTATGATCTCCATTCCCCGTTTTGGTCGTATACAGGAGACGGAAAGTCTTAACGTAGCTACAGCCACGGCTATACTTTTAAGTGAATTCCGGAGACGAGGGAGCAGGAGTTGATGCGTTTTGTGGTGTAGTTTTACGACACATTTTTTGGGTTTTCCGAATGTTTAAGCGCCTGTTATAAAAGTTGATTAACTAACAACTCCCACTAATGTCCGCTAAAAATGAATACGCGGTCTTTGCATTCCTTGCACCCCATAGCTTTCCACACTTTTTTATGACGTGACGATCTGAATGGTATGAATGGCACTCCCCCTGCTACCCCGGCAGGTACGGACAGGTTTTCAAAACTCTGCCTATCTTCGGAAGACCGGGGTACTCATCCTAAGCGCATTTCTTTTCCATACCCTCCTGTGTCAGTACCCACAGAAAAACACTCCGTTTCTTTCCGCTTTAAAGGCCGGAAAACGGTCATTTAAGGGATTGTGTATATGCCGAACCGGGTCCGGTATGCGGTTTACCTGTTCCCTTTTGCCGCTTACCGGCTTGCTTATGAAATCACATACAACTGCTTAAGCGGCTTACCGGGTTATATTTACGGCTTAAGGGAACGGGTGTGAAATCCTAAGAGATCCGGTTTGCGGCATACACAGTTCCGTTGACTGTTTACCGGGTTGCCTGTGAAATCATACGCAATTGCTCAGGCGGCTAACCGGGTTTCGTTTGCGGCTAAAGGAAATGGGTACGCGGCCTAAGGGATTTCGTTTGCGGCATACACAGTTGCGTCGACCGTTTACCCCCTAGCTTGTGAAATCACACGCAATTGCTTAAGCAACTAACCGGGTTGTGTTTACGGCTTAGGGTAATGGATATGAAATCGTAGGGGATCCTGTTTACAACAAACGCAGTTCCGTTGACCGCTTACCGGGTTGCTTGTGATATCATAAGCAATTGCTTAAGCAGTTTACCAGGTTACCTTTACCGCTTAAGGGGATGGGGACGAAATCATAAGGGATCCTGTTTGCTGCATACGTAATTATTTATGCCGCAAACGTAACCTGGTTCAGTGTATACACAATCCCTTAAATGGCAAAAACCGGCCCCGGATTATCCGGTCGGGGATACGATATGCCGGTCCCGTGACAGAGGCAGGCCCTTCTTTACAGGGAGGTTACCCGTCCTGAACTTGCCGGGAAGCCGGCAGTGATACCGTCTGTTTGACAGTTATGTTCCTACCGGTATCGCACTGGCAGAAATGCTTTTGGTTGTAACCCCGGGGTTTTACCGAACGCGGACTGCGAAGCCAGAGATATTCGCAATACCAGAAGGAGCGCACACCGTATCCGGATTTTCACAGTGATAATAGCCTGTTGCTCAACAGTAATAATACATGATAACCGGAGAGTGGATCGTTTAACTTACGAAACAGTACTAACTCCGGATACCT
>NZ_JBRKIS010000020.1:0-115211 GCF_052983315.1 Sinomicrobium endophyticum | reverse complement strand
ATGGTCTTGGTAAAACGTGTCCCTTCGTTAAAGGCATTGAAGCTCAGGTGTTCGATAAAACTGATCCTGTCGATTTGCAATTTGTGTACTTTGGCCCCGAACTCCACCTGTTTGATTTCCTTGCCCCTGACGATGGGACGTAGGTAATCCTTGCTCAAACTGATAATCCGCCCTTTAGGCTTGTTCCCAGTAGTAAAGTAAACATACTGCTGGGCATACACCTTTTGGGTAATCCTTAACCGATCATAAAACCGCTCAGGCATGGTAAAATCATAGTGCTTTTGCAACTGTTTTACAAAGGCTAAGAGTTTATGTAATAACTTGAGTAAGGCTCGGGTTAGGCTGCGGCGTTTCTTTATCGTTTTCTTACGCATTTTACTATACCCTATGTAGCGCTGTTTCCATTTGCGATACTTGCTACGGGGACGAGCAATGCCTAAAACTTTACAGATTTGACCCACTTGACGATATAACCAATCTACACACTCCCACAACAGTTTTTGATTGGTAGGATAACGCACTTGGCTCTCGTAACAAGTGGCATCCATAGTGATGTTTCCCGGTTCCGCTATATAATCCTTCCAATGGACATAAAGCGCCTTCTCCACATCGGTTATGGACAAGCAAGCCGCCAACTCACAACGGATCTGGCTGACGATCTTGTAATTGGTAAGTCGTTTTAACCCCAGGTGGATATCGCAGAAGAACTGGTAATCGATATTGCTATTGAGTTGCTCGATAAGTTTCCGGTCGGAACAGCCTGCATGATGTTTTAAAAACATCAGGGCTAATCGACCATGAGGACTAAACATCATACGGGTGCCTTTGCCAGACTCCTTTAACCCAAACTCCCTGACCAACGCATCCCAGGGAACTGCCTGGTAGATTTTGCCCAGATCGCTCTCAAAAAAGCGGTCCCTATAAGCAGATAATTCTTCGGTGGAAGATAAAAAGGATAAACGGTGCTGTAATTCGGAGATTCTTTGTAATTTCATCGATAGAGAAAATGAAAAAACCCCGTTTTTTGGCACTTTGGCCATTTTTCGGGGTTTTGTTTCTCTAATTTAAGGATTAATCCGTTGAATTACAAATGTTTATTTAATCCTGAAAGTGCCGATTTAGAAAGGCAATGAAATGGTCCTGGTTATTAGGTTACTGGGGTATTTAGTTAACACACAATAACCCAATAACTAAGTAACCATAAGATAACAGAAAAAATTCAGTACTTCTGCCCTTAGTTATACCCGACGGCCTGTAACGCAAACAACTCTGCATACAGGCCGTTGTTTTCCATAAGCGATTCGTGTGTTCCGTATTCCAGTACCCTGCCGTCTTTAAGCACTACAATGGTATCGGCCAGCCGTACTGTACTGAACCGGTGCGAAATTATTATGGCGGTCTTCTCTTCGGTAAGTCCTATGAACCGCTGAAAGGCTTCATACTCTGCCCGGGCGTCCAGTGCAGAAGTAGGCTCGTCGAGGATAGCGATTTTGGCATCCTTCATATATGCCCTGGCCAGCGCTATTTTTTGCCATTGTCCACCGGAGAGGTCCAGCCCGTCCGTAAACCTGCGTCCCAGTTTCTGATCATATTTTCCGGGAAGGGAAGCGATAACCTGGTCGGCCAGGCTTTGCTCAGCAGCGTTAAATATCCGGTCACGATTATGTACTTCTTCTATATTACCCACAGCTATATTTTCTCCTGCCGAAAAATTATACTTTACAAAATCCTGGAAGATCACCCCGAAAAGTCCCTGGTACGCTTCTTTGGAAAATTCCCGGATATCGGTTCCGTCCAGTAATATTTGTCCTTTTACCGGCTCGTAAAACCTAAGGGCGAGTTTTATAAGCGTGGTCTTCCCTGCACCGTTCTCTCCTACAAAGGCCAGTTTCCGGCCTGCAGGAACTTCAAAACTCACCCCTTTGAGCACATATTCTTCCCTTCCCGGGTATTTAAACCATACATCCACAAATTCCAGCCCCTGGTGAATAACATCCGGAACGGGTATCGTTGTTCCCGGATCATCGGAAGCGGTTTCCAGGTCCAGAAAATCGAAATAGTCTTTTAAGTACAGGGAGCTTTCCGTAATCTGGCTGAACCGGAAAAAAATGTTCTGCAACTGGCTTCGCAATCGGTTAAAGGACCCGGAAAGGAAGGTGAGGTCTCCAACGGTAAGCACACCTGCAACCACCCGGAAAATGATCAATACAAAAGCACCGTAATAAGACAGCACCCCCAGGATATTGAAAGCCCCTCCCCACAGGTTCCTCCGGATGGCCAGCTTGCGGGTTACTTTATAATAAGCGTCCGAGAGTTTCTTAAAACGGTCTGCTATATACGCCGTAAGACCGAACAACTTTACCTCTTTGGCCGTAATGTCACTGGCCCCTACATAGCGCAGGTCATCCAGTTCCCGCCGTTCGGTCGTCCAGCCACGTGCAAGGGAGTAGCTTTTCTGACTGAACTTTATTTCGTTGAGGAAGGCAGGTATAACCGCGAGGATGAGAAGTGCTATAAGCCAGGGCTCAAATACGGTAAGGGCCGTTATCAGGGAAATAACCGTGATACTGTCCTGCAACTGGGCCATAATATTGGACATCAGCGATACTCTCCCCACAGTTTGCCGGCGTGCCCTTTCGAGTTTATCATAAAAATCGGCATCTTCCAGTTGACTCAGTTCAATTTCCGCCGTTTTATTGATAATCTCCACGGATGATTTATTGGAATAAAGGTCGCCAATCAAAGTATCTGTCAGGTTTGTGGCCCTGCTGATCAGGTCGGAAATCACGGCCAATCCCAGTTCTATGGCTACCAAAACCCAAAGTCTTTCAAAATCCTTGTCGGCAGCGCCGATTTGCAGAACAACTTCATCCAGTATTAACTTACCGACCCACAAAAGGAGCACCGGAATGGCCGAATTAACAATACGGGCCAGTATATTGGCATAAAAAAGCCCGGGAGACACCTCCCGTATCTTCCCGAAAAATCTCGGAAGATACTGGAGGGAACCCAGGCGTTCTTTCCACCCTATTTTGGATGTACCGGAATCGGTAACAGACTTTTTCTGAGGCATAATTTTATGTTTTACCCGATAAATTTAGGGTTTTTAAACATTCAGAGACTAAGTTTTATCCCTTCGATATCCCGATAATTATCGGGATCAAGACATCGCCTTGGACTCTATTACGCGTCGGTATCCATCTGTTTTTATCCGACCAGACAGGTCATCTATTGTTTTTTCCAGGGTTTTCTGTTTTTGTATTTAGGACCGGTAAGGTCTTCCCTCTCCTTTCGGGTAACCACTTTTTGAGAGGTTTCTTCCTTTTGCCATATTTTACTGTTTTTGGCTTTGGGTCCCGTTACGGTTTCTCTTTCGGGAGTGTGGTACACTTTTATGTCCTTAGACTCTTTGTTCCACACTTTTTCATTTTTGACTTTTGGTCCGGTGTCAGCTCTCTGCTGACCGTAAGAAACGGACACAGCTAGCGCCGTACACATTAAAATTAATGTATTTTTCATGCTGTCTGTTTTTTGTGTATACTGCAAAAATAAGTATTAAAAAACAGCTTATTATTAAAAAATATATAAAATTTTACCCCGATAATGCGAATATGCCTGTTAAACAGAAAACAGGGTCCTTATATTAGCATAGGAATTTTGAAGTGCTTCGGATATCTTCTCCGGGTTCTTCCATTCCACCTTTTCAATACCTTCTTCGCATTGTGCTTTTAACTTTCCCGTATAGGTACTGCTCATAGCGTACCAATAGGTTTCTTTCAACTTGTAAGTACCGTTTCTTTTGAAAATATGGTAGGTCTTTTGTAATAAAGGCCCGAGTTTTAGTTTTTTTATACCGGTTTCTTCCTCAACCTCCCTTATTGCCGCTTCTTCAATGGATTCCTTTTTCTCCAACTTGCCTTTGGGCAAATCCCACTTGCCATTTCTGTAAATGAACAATATTTCATTTTCTGCATTAGTCACCAATCCACCCGCAGCTACCACAAGAGGTAATTTTTCCTGAAGTTTCTGCAATAATTGCCCCTCTTCCGGATAATACAAATGCGCCGCTTCTATTTCTCCTTTATTAAGCTGCCTGATAACCTCTTCTATACTTACACTCTCCAGTAAAAACGATTTATGTTTTACCTCTTTCGTAAGTATATTTGTTAAAATAATTGGATAATCATTTACAAAAACTTCATACATTTGTCACCATGGTTTTAGACAAAAATACCGCTAAGAAAACAGCAGAACTTTTGTTGCAAATTAATGCAATAAAATTGAATCCGAAAAATCCTTTTACATGGGCTTCGGGATGGAAATCACCCATCTATTGTGATAACAGAATTTCTCTATCCTTTCCACCTATCCGAAATTTTATCCGCGAGAATATGGCAAAGCAGATCGAGGAACATTACGGTAAGCCCGATGTTATTGCCGGAGTAGCTACCGGGGCCATTGGTATAGGTATACTGGTAGCGGAATCCCTGGGGCTTCCTTTCGTGTATGTAAGACCGGAACCAAAAAGTCACGGGAGACAAAACCAGATAGAGGGATTTCTGGACCACAGCCAGAACGTTGTGGTGGTGGAAGATCTTATCAGCACCGGAAAAAGCAGTCTCAATGCCGTAGAAGCACTCCGGGAACAGGGAGCAAATGTCAAAGGGATGATAGCTATTTTCTCTTACGGATTTGATGTTGCTGCTAAGAATTTCGAAGAAAAAAGTGTACACCTCGCTACATTGAGCAATTACGAATACCTGCTGGAACAAGCGGTAGAAACCAACTACATCAGTGAAACAGAACTCCACGCCCTGAAGGAATGGCGGACCAACCCGGCAGAATGGAAATCGACAGTGGTAAAATAATTTTCCCCGAAAGAACATCTTTACAGCAAGGACGGCACACAAATTGCATACGATGACATTCACACTAACACAAATTTGCATATGCACATAGAAAGTCCGAAAACAATAGTAAATAAATCTCAGGAAGAACTTTTTCACTTCCTTTCCGATGTAAAAAACTTTGAAACGCTGATGCCGGAAAACACCAGTATGTTCGAAGTAATTTCCGATAAAAAGTTTGCATTTGCACTTAAGGGAATGCCAGAAATAACCCTGGAACTCAAAGAAAAGAATGAGTTTGACCGTATTGTTCTGGGGGCCTCCAGCAATAAATTGCCTTTTACACTAACCGGAAACATCCGGGAGATCGAAGCAGATAAAAGCGAAGTAAGTCTTGTTTTCGAAGGCGAATTCAACGCCATGATGGGGATGATGATAAAAGGCCCTATCACCAGCTTTATCGGTACCCTTACGGAGAATATGGGGAAGTTGTGAAAAAGCCGGAAGCACGGAGTACGAAGTAAAATAATTCTCCTAACATACAACTTCGTGCTCCGTGCTCCATGCTTCCAACTTCAATACAACAGCTTCACTTCTTTCAAATCAAATTCTTTCCTCACCTGGTCTTCTTGCTGGATTATCAACTTTCCTGTTTCCGAAATACCTTTGATAAATCCCATAAACAACACGCCATCCTTATCGGTAAAAGTAGAAGGTTTGTCCCGCCGAAAAAGACTCCCTTCATATTGAGACTTCAATTCATCCAGGTTGCGGTCTACCAAAAATTTTTCACCGCTCTGTAATTCCATTACTATTCCGTGCATCAGTTCGTCCAGATTATACGTCACCCCTGTAATCATCTTTAGCGACCCCGCATTAGGCAATCCATTAAAATCCGTTTGATTCACATTAAGCCCCATGCCTATGACAGCCGCGTTCAGTTCTCCTTTTTTTATAATACTCTCAATAAGAACCCCGCATACCTTCTGGTTAGCTGACAAAATGTCGTTAGGCCATTTGATTTTCAGCCGCGGTATACCGATTTTTTTCAGGGCACGGATAATAGCCAGGGATGTGGCCATACTCAGGCAGAATATCTCTTCTTTACGAATACAGGATATTTTCTTATATACGCTAAATGTCAGGTTCTTACCAGACTCCGACTTCCACGATGTCCCCATCTGTCCTCTTCCCCTGGTCTGCTCACGGGTAACCACCACGGTATAATCCTGCAGAACCCCGGAAGTACTAAGCTCCTTTAAATAAGAATTCGTAGAATCAATGGCATTAAGTTTGATTATATGCATATGGAATACAAATGTTCTGTTAAATAGAATAGTTAAAGAAACAAAAAAGTAATAACTTTGCGAAAATAACCAATATCGGCAGGCATCGCCTCTGGTAATTAGGCAAAACGGGCGGGATGACTTACACCATATGTAAAAACAGTATGAGGCCCGGGTGCAAATTTAAACACATGAAAGTTAATGGCAAAAAAGAATAGTAGCACAGATGAACTCATTGCAATAATCTTGAAAGGGATAGAAGATGTTAAGGGAAAGGATATAAATATACTGGATTTAAGAGGGATTGAAAACACGGTTTGTGACTACTTCATCATCTGCAACGGTACCTCCAACACTCAGGTAAATGCCATTGTAAATTCCATTCAGAAAACAGTAAGTAAGGAAATCAAAGACAAGCCTTGGCATGTAGAAGGTACGGACAATGCCGAATGGGTACTCATGGACTATGTAAATGTAGTAGTACATGTTTTCCAGAAGCACATTCGCGAATACTACGACATTGAAGGTCTTTGGGGCGATGCAAAGGTAACCGCCGTTCCAACCGATTATTAATGAATATTTTCAGACAAAGACAAATAATTAATGGCAAAAGACAACCCGAATAACAAAAAACCGAGATTCAGTTCGTACTGGATTTATGCAATCATTTTGTTTGTAATTATCGGAGTAAACCTGTTTTCAGGGGGAAATAGCTGGCAAAAACTTACCGCCACCACTCCTTCCGAATTACAGGAATTTCTCAAAAACGGTGACGTAGAAAAAGTACTTATTATTACCAATACAAGACAGGCCAAAGTATTTCTTACCAAAGATGCCATGGCCAAGGAAGTGCATAAGGACGTAGGAGACAATTCCCTGCTTCCTGCTTCCGGATCTTCTCCTCAATACGAGGTGAAATTCGGTGATCTTCAGAATTTTGAGAATAAAATTAATAAAACCATACAGGAGAACAACCTGCCGACCGTTATCGGTTATGACCAGGAGTCCAACCTTTTCGGAGACTTTATCATTACCCTGCTGCCTTTTATTCTTATCATAGGGATATGGATATTCCTGATGCGCAGAATGGCGGGAGGCGGTGCCGGAGGTGCCGGCGGACAAATCTTCAATATAGGTAAATCCAAAGCGAGACTTTTTGACGAAAAGACAGAGACCAAAGTAACTTTTAAAGATGTTGCCGGTCTTGAAGGAGCCAAAGAAGAAGTCCAGGAAATTGTGGAATTCCTTAGAAATCCGGACAAATATACCTCCCTCGGTGGAAAGATTCCCAAAGGAGCTCTGCTCGTGGGGTCGCCGGGTACCGGTAAAACCCTTCTTGCCAAAGCAGTTGCAGGAGAGGCCAAAGTGCCTTTCTTCTCTCTTTCCGGTTCTGATTTTGTGGAAATGTTCGTAGGTGTAGGTGCGTCCAGGGTAAGGGACCTGTTTAAACAGGCCAAGGACAAATCGCCCGCCATTATATTTATTGATGAGATCGATGCCATCGGAAGGGCCAGGGGAAAAAATAATTTCACCGGGTCTAATGACGAACGTGAAAACACCCTGAACCAGCTGTTAACGGAAATGGACGGTTTTGACACCAACACAAACGTTATTGTCCTTGCCGCTACCAACCGTGCCGATGTACTGGATAAAGCACTTATGCGTGCGGGAAGGTTTGACAGACAGATTTTCGTGGACCTTCCGGACATCCGGGAACGAAAAGAGATTTTTGAAGTCCACCTCAGACCTATAAAAACATCCGAGGCTCTTGACCTGGAATTCCTGGCCAAGCAAACCCCCGGTTTTTCCGGAGCGGATATCGCCAATGTGTGTAACGAAGCGGCCCTTATTGCCGCAAGAAAAGGAAAAAAGGCAGTAGACAAACAAGATTTTCTGGATGCTGTAGACCGTATTATAGGTGGTCTGGAGAAGAAAAACAAGATCATAACTCCGGAAGAGAAAAAAACCATAGCGTTCCACGAAGCCGGTCATGCCACCGTAAGCTGGATGCTGGAACATGCCGCTCCTTTGGTGAAAGTAACTATCGTTCCGAGAGGTCAGTCCCTCGGTGCTGCCTGGTACCTCCCCGAAGAACGCCTGATTGTTCGTCCGGAGCAAATGCTGGATGAAATGTGCGCTGCATTAGGAGGAAGAGCTGCAGAAAAAGTAATATTCGGCAAGATCTCCACAGGCGCCCTTAGCGACCTGGAAAAGGTGACCAAACAAGCTAAAGCCATGGTAACCATCTACGGACTTAACGACAAGATAGGAAACCTGACTTATTACGATTCCAGCGGACAGAGCGAATATGGCTTTACCAAGCCCTATAGTGAAGAGACTGCCATCGTCATAGACCAGGAGATCTCCAACATTATAGAAGAACAATACGCAAGGGCTGTAAAGTTATTATCCGAGAACAGGGACAAGCTTACGGAACTTGCAGACAGACTGCTTGAAAAAGAGGTTATCTTCAAAGATGACCTGGAGAGAATTTTCGGCAGACGTCCCTATCAAAAAGAGGAAGAAGAAACCTTAGAAAAGTAATCTTCCGCCAGAATATTTCCACCCCCTGCCGGCTTAAGAACAATAAGCCGGCAGAGTTGTTGTAAATAACAGGTAAAACAAGGAGTTTCTCGAAGAATATTTTTAACTTTACATAAAAATAAAAGGCACTTTTTTCCGTTGAATATTGAATGAAGCTATTTAAGAAGATTTTAGACATTATAAACAAACCGCATCCTGCCGACGATCCCACTGCGGAAAGAGGTAAGTTTATGCCTAATATCGATCTTCCGGTAGACGAAAAATTCACCATAAATTTTAAGAAAAACGGAGGTAAATTTATTTATTGCGACTCTATAGAAGAGATTTGTGAAAGTTTTCAGAGTATACTTACCGAGAACAACTGGAGTGATAAAAAAATATTCTGTATAAACGCCAAACTGAAAGAAAAGTTTGAAAAGCTAGGGGGGCAGTTTTCTTCCAGCTACCAGGGAAGTTCCGCTTTTATAACCACCTGCGAAAACCTAGTTGCCGATAATGGCGCTATACTCATAAGTTCCAATCAGATAGGAGAACTCAAATTGCATGATCTTCCGGACAATTTAATACTTTTCGCTACTACCAGCCAGCTCGTAAATACCATAGGGGAAGGCCTTCGGGGGATTAAAAATAAGAACAAAGACCACATACCTACCAATATCACTACAATAAAACACTTCAATATACAGGGAGAAAAGAACTTTCTTAACTACGGAAGTAATTCAAAAAACCTATATTTGCTCCTTCTCGAAGATTTGTAGAATGAAAGACCTTCTCACTCGTTCCATTACGGGAATCCTCTATGTTTTCCTGTTGTTGTCGGCAGTGTTTTTAAGCAGTGATGCCTTTGATTTCCTCTTCCTGTCCTTCGGGTTGATATGCATCTATGAATTTAAAAAACTCATCAAATTAAGCGGTTATTATATATTTATAGCCTTCCTGTTGTTATGGTGGTTATTTGTACACCTGGTACAAGGGAAAACCGCTATCTTTTTCCTGCTCTCCATTACCCTTATTGTCAATCTTTTTTTGGTTGCGCTCCTGTATTCCGGAAAGCAGTTGAAGAACATACGGGAACTGCATAAATTCATCATCACCGTTTTTTACATAGGAGCCGGGTGCATTTTCCTGACTATGATCCCCTACCACAATCACGATAATCCTTTTGCCAAATTCATAATTATTGGTATTTTTATATTGATATGGATTAATGATACCTTTGCATATCTGGTAGGAAGAAGCATAGGACGAACAAAACTGTTCCCCAGCATATCCCCTAACAAGACCATAGAGGGTTTTATCGGAGGAATGGTTTTCTCCCTTATAGCAGCATATATATTTGCATTATATAACCGCGATCTGACTATCTTACAATGGCTCATTCTCTCCCTGGTCGTGGTAATCACGGGAACCTTGGGAGACCTTATCGAATCCAAGTTCAAACGGCTGGCAGGAGTAAAAGACAGCGGAGCCATATTGCCGGGACACGGGGGGCTGCTGGACCGGCTGGACAGTATTATATTTCTGGCACCTTTTGCATACCTGACTTTACAATTTTTTAATTATGTTTCATAAAGAAGGACATAAAATCATCATCATCACCTTCCTGGTGGTCGTCAGTATTATTCTGCTCGCAGAATACTTTACACCCATTGCATGGTTACAACTTTCCATACAAATAGCCGCTATCCTATTACTGATTCTCATACTTCAGTTTTTCCGGAACCCGAAGCGAAAGGCATCGCAAAACGATGAGCATATCATTGCCCCCGTAGATGGCAAGGTGGTCGTTATAGAAGAAGTTTACGAAAAAGAGTATTTCAAAGACAAGAGAATACAGGTTTCCATATTCATGTCACCGATAAATGTTCATGTCACCCGCTACGCATTGGGAGGACAGGTGGTCTACAGCAAATACCATCCGGGAAAATACCTGGTGGCCTGGCATCCGAAATCTTCCGAAGAGAACGAAAGGACCTCTGTAGTAGTTAAGAATGCGGTTTGGGGAGAAGTAATGTACAAACAAATAGCAGGAGCCATGGCCAAGCGTATCGTTAATTACGCCGCAGAAGGCTCTATAGCTGTTCAGGGTGCTGATGCCGGCTTTATCAAATTTGGCTCCCGTGTAGATCTTCTATTGCCGTTAGACGCCAGGATAAAGGTAAACCTTAATCAAAAGGTTAAGGGCGGAATTGATATTATTGCAGAAAAGTCAACTGACTCACAGGAAATACAGGAGGTATTCGAATAAATCCGGGTACAAGCACCAAAGCATGAAATTCTCTTAGTGAGCACAAAACCAAACAGCAATTGCTACAATTAATTACCAGGATGACCGAAGATGCATTAAATAAAGCTTTTGAAGAGGCTGTTGAACAGATCAACAACTACAACGACCCGCTACCGGCCGATTTTCTCCTGCGCCTGTATGCGTATTACAAAATAGCCAATAAAAATTACGACAACCCGGGAAGCCGGAAACCTCTTATCAATGCATTCAAAGCTAATGCCCTGTTTCAAGCCAGGAATATATCGGAAACCGAAGCAAAGGAAAAGTATATAGCGTTAGTAAAAGCCCAGTTAAAAGACCAGTAAGGTTTTTTTGAAACAGGTTAGCTGTTAACCAAACTATACCTTTCTCTTCTATTCTTCACCCCAACATGTGACCACAAGCGCGGACGTGCTTTTCAGGGATCAACCAATTCTCCAAAGTCCGTCTATCGGGCTTTGTCCGCAGAGACCTGCTTTCCCACCTGTACAGTATTATTTGACCTGTATTCAGGTGCCTTCAAGCCTGTGATATGATTACCCCGGACCTATTCCCTACCTGAATACTTACCGCACGAAACAGCCAAAGTTATGGCTCAGTTCATCACCTTCCGGATTATCCCTAAAGCACTGCAATATATCCGTTTTCAGATACGATATGCTATTAAAAAAGAAAACCGCCGGGATTTCCGGCGGTTTTACTATTATTTATTTAAGATTTATTACTTCAGCTTGAAAGTAACTCTTCTTACGATTTGACGTGCATTAGCAGAACTCTTATCTACAGTGTCATCTACACCCATTCCTTTGTAAGAAAGTCTGGATTCCTGAACACCTGAAGCAACCAGTATGTCATATACTGCCTTAGCTCTTCTTTCAGAAAGGGAAGTATTGAAATTCCCCTGTCCTCCGATCTCGTCAGCATATCCGAGTAACTCCGCCTGTGCAGACTGGTTCTCGTTCATATACTTGATCAGGTAATTGATAGCATCGAAAGAATATACGGCCGGTTTGCTGCTTGAGAACCCGAAGTATACGTTTACGTATCCGTCGTTAAGCAATCTTTTCACAGGGTCACCACCTCCTTCGAGACCATCCAGGCTTTCTTTGGAAGCGTAACGCATGTCAAGAGAGCTTTCCAGGTCATCCGGAATTCCGTTTTCGTTCAGATCGTTTGCTTTACCATATCGGTCAACAGATACTCCTGTTGGAGTGTTTGGCTCCTGATCCAAATAATCCGGCACGCCGTCTCTGTCCGTATCCTGAAGCATTGCTTCGATATCATCTACACGCAGTGCAAGATTATCAAGCGCCTCGTTATCTCTCAGGTACCAGTCAGCATGTTGTTTTGCTTTTCCGAGATAGAAAGAAATACCTACGCTTGCATTGAACATTATACCGTCAAAACCACGTGTTGCAGTTTTTTTGGTACCGTCAAAAGTATAATCCTGACGACTGTGTGCCAATGTTGTAAAGTCGGCATTTAACACTACCCGGTCGCTGAGTTTCACCTGTCCTGTCAAACCAGCGATCCAGTTCATCATTTGATCGTGATCATCAGAGATAGGCCCTTGGTCCGGACGCATCTGAGAATATCCGGCACCGGCATGTCCTAAAAGGTTGAAAGTTTTAGTCCATGTTTCCCAGTTCATAATTCTACCCAGGTTTGCAACTCCTTGCAAACTTGCCCTGTAGTATTTGGTTTCATAATCCAAAGATTTTTCGTCGCTTTGGAAATTGTCGTATCCAACATCCAGTTTCAAACCGAATTTTTCGTTGAACATGTATCGAACACCAAGATCGAGGTGAAGAAAATCGGGGGTATTGTTAAAATATCCTGAAGCCATAGGCCGCATCGGCTTGTTAACACCACCGTTAACCTCAATAGACCATTTGTTAAAATTGTCCTGAGCCATGACATCTGTAGTCCCCGATACCTCGGAAGTATTCATCTCCTGCGCAGTCATGCCTGTAGCAAATAATCCCACACACAGCGATGTAAACATTAATTTTTTCATAATCATAATCAAGTGTTTAGTAAAAAAATTTTCTTAAATACTGTTTCCTAAATATACAAATGTTAGTGCGAATGTAATACAGTTTTCTCAAAATTTAATAACTTTTTTCATCTTTTTTTGACATACTGCCCTTTCAATATCACCGATAAAAAAGCACAATTCCAAACAATACACTGTATATCAAAACATTAGATCTAATAAAGTATTAAATTGCGTAATTCGCAATGTACAATATATCGCAAATCCAAAAAGAAAGAATTACCCTACATATCCTTTAAATTAGATAAGCTTTCCCGTATAGTGGCAATCTTAGCTATGGCATCTGCTTCCTTTTGTCTCTCTATGGTCACGACCTTTTCCGGGGCGTTATTCACAAAACGCTCATTAGATAATTTTCCTCTTACCGATTTCAGGAACCCTTCCACATAGGACAATTCTTCCTGAAGCTTTTTAATTTCGCTTTCCACATCAACTGCCCCGGCTACCGGGATGAAATATTCATTTGTTCCTACGCGGAAAGAGACACTTCCCTCTACCTTTTCCACATTACAATGGATTTCTGTTATGTTACCCAGCTTTTTAACGACCTCATCGAGATCTTCGGAAAAATCAGAATTATCCCCTGTGGTATGTAGTTCCAATGCATCTTTAAAGGGAATATTTTTATCCTTTCGGACCGTACGGATCCCGGATATGATTTCCGTGATTACGGAGAATCCTCCCAGAAGGGACATTTCGGATTGTACGGGTTCGGGCCAGGTTGCCGCTACCAGTGCCTCGTCCTTACTTCTGTTTTCCATATGTTGCCATATTTCCTCGGAAAGGAAAGGCATAAAGGGATGTAATATTTTCAGGTTCTCTTCGAAAAGGGCAACTGTTTTCTCATACGTCTCTTTACTGACAGGCATACCATAAACGGGTTTTACCATTTCGAGAAACCAGGAACAGAAATCATCCCAAATGAGTTTATACGTTGCCATTAAAGCATCAGATATTCGGTATTTAGCAAAATGATCTTCAATTTCTGCCAGTGTTTGTCCCAATTTTGAACTATACCAGCGTACGGCCACTTCAGAAACCTTGGTGGGCTCGGCAGTATCTGAGATCTCCCATCCCTTTACGAGGCGGAAAGCGTTCCATATCTTATTTGCAAAACCTTTGCCCTGCTGACAGAGGGCCTCGTCAAACAGCAGATCGTTCCCTGCTGCCGAACTGAGCAATAATCCAACCCTAACCCCATCCGCACCGTAATCGGAAATAAGTTTGAGGGCGTCCGGTGAATTCCCCAAAGATTTGGACATTTTCCTCCGTTGGCTGTCCCGTACCAGTCCGGTGAGATATACATTAGTAAATGGCTTTTCTCCCCGGTATTCATACCCGGACATGATCATTCTCGCCACCCAGAAAAACAGGATATCCGGTCCGGTCACCAGGTCATTTGTAGGGTAATAATATTTTATTTCCTCATTTTCCGGATCGAGTACACCTCCGAACACGCTCATCGGCCACAGCCAGGAAGAAAACCAGGTATCCAGTACATCCGGGTCCTGAGTTATATCCGAAGAGGAAAGGGATGTGTTTCCGGATTTTTCACGCGCGAGTTTCAAAGCTTCTTCTTTATTCTCCGCAACAACAAAATCTTCTTTACCTGCCCCGTAATAATAAGCAGGCACCTGCTGTCCCCACCACAGTTGCCGGGAAATATTCCAGTCCCGGATATTTTCCATCCAGTGCCGGTATGTATTTTCAAACTTTTTCGGGAAAAGCTTTATCTCCTTATCTTCCAGAACTGCTTTTAATGCGGGTTTTGCAAGTTCCTCCATTTTTAAAAACCACTGATCGGAAAGTCTGGGCTCTATAACGGCTTTGGTCCTTTCCGAAGTCCCCACCTTGTTGATATGCGTCTCCGTTTTCACCAGGTACCCCTTTTCCTCAAGTTCCCGTGCTATTTCCTTTCGTGCTACAAAACGGTCCTTACCTTCGTAATGCAGTCCATAATGATTGAGAGAGGCATCTTCATTAAAGATATCGATCACTTCAAGTCCGTGTTTATCTCCCAGGTTTTTATCATTTACATCGTGCGCCGGGGTTACTTTAAGACATCCCGTACCGAATTCCATATCTACATATTCATCTTCGATTATAGGAATTACGCGGTTACAAATAGGCACTATAGCTTTTTTCCCTTTCAAACGGGCATAACGTTCGTCATTCGGATTAATACAAATTGCGGTATCCCCGAGTATGGTTTCCGGGCGGGTAGTAGCAATAATTACTTTCTCGTCTTCACCTTCAATACTATATGCGAGATAATAAAGAAGCCCTTGCCTTTCCTCGTGAATAACTTCCTCATCGGACAGGGTAGTCTTCGCTTCCGGGTCCCAGTTTACCATACGATACCCTCTGTAGATAAGCCCTTTCTTATACAAATCTACAAACACCTTTATTACGGAAGCTGACATATCGTCATCCATAGTAAATTTAGTACGGTCCCAATCGCACGAAGCCCCCAGCTTTTTTAATTGTTCCAGAATTATTCCACCGTGCTCCCTGGTCCATTCCCAGGCCTGTTCCAGGAATTCATCCCGGCTAAGGTCCGATTTTTTAATCCCCCTGTCTCTTAGTCTTGCCACAACTTTGGCTTCGGTAGCTATAGAAGCGTGATCTGTTCCGGGTACCCAGCAGGCATTATAACCTTTGAGGCGCGCCCTGCGTATCAAAACATCCTGTATGGTGTTGTTGAGCATATGCCCCATATGCAACACACCGGTTACGTTGGGAGGAGGAATTACAATAGTATAAGGTTTTCTCTCATCGGGTTCCGAATGGAAATAACCGTTTTCTAACCAGTATTCATACCATTTCCCCTCTACTTTTGCAGCATCGTATTTTGATGGAATATTCATTTTTTGGAACGATTTTTGACTTTAATTGGCAAAAGTAGTTATATCTGCAGGATTATAAAAGCCCGTCAATCAAAGAAAATGACGGCAAAAGGGTATTCTCCCGGCAAGTAAATAGGAGAGTAAATTTTGCAGAAGCAGAAAAAGTGTTTATTTTTAGCGCTTGTTACAAACTTAAAAGTTACAAAAACAGGTTGTTTTTTCAGTAAAGCAACCACAAATTTACAGCTTATGAAAAAGTTAGCATTATTCCTGTTCGTTAGTACGTTTGCCCTGGCCGTACACGCACAAGAAAAAGTAGCGAAAATCGATTTTAAGGAAGACACCATAGACTATGGGGAAATCGCCAAGGGAAGTAATGGCCTGCGCGTTTTTGAATTTACCAATACAGGTAATGCCCCGTTGGTTATTTCAAACGTATCCAGCTCCTGTGGATGTACTGTACCAAAATGGACTTCAAATCCTGTAAAACCAGGAGAAAAGGGAACCATTGAAGTAAAATACGACACAAAAAGAGTAGGGCCCATACGAAAAACCGTTACTGTATCTTCCAATGCGGAAACACCTACTGTTGCCTTAAAGATCAAAGGTAAAGTACTGGAAGGGAACAGTAAGTAACATTACCGTTTCCCTGGTAAAAAAATGTTTAATGAGCCCCTGAAAAGGGGCTTTGTTATTTTTAGGGACTGTCCCTTATACTTTATCACAGCACCTTCTTAAGCTCAAAATCAAATCGCATACTCCTGCCTTCCCTTTCCACAATCAGCCTGATCTTTTTCCCGGCCTTTACATTCAGCATTTCCGTAACTTCCGGCAGCGAATGTTTATAGGTAGGTTTTCCATTGACAGATAAAATAATATCCCCTGTGCGCAATCCGGCAAAAGAAGCGGGGCTACCTTCCCTTATTTCGGCAATCTCAAATGCCGGGTGCAATTCATACTTAAAAAATCTGTTCAGTCGTATCTCTACACCTTCACTCCCGGCACCTTCCGATTTCCCTCTCCTTATCCCCGATTCCAGTTCCTTAACCACCCGAATTCCGTTGTGCTGCAATTCGATTCCGCTCATATTGTATTTAAAAGGCTCTTTGAAATACCTGTTGCGCCGAAGTGTTATTTTTCTTCCCTCGTAGTCCAGCGTAACATTAAAACGCTTCAACACTTCAGCTCCCAGGCTGCCATCCCTCTCATTCAGGTTCTGAAGATGTTGTATGGAGATCGAATCCGGAAACGCTACTTTTGCATCTTTAAGCTCAAACTGGCCCAGCTGTAACTTATCCACTCTGGCCCTGTCTCCGTATATACTGCCGCTAAGCCCCCTGCCCAGAAAATCTTCAAAGTGATTATCGGGGGTCACAAGTCCTTCTTCCTCCTTTTTAAAAAGCCAGAGGGCGTCGCTACTACCGGAATCTATGAGTAATTTCACCTCTAAACCATCCCTGTCATTTAAATCTACCCTTGCCTGTATGTAGGGTTTATTGTGAATGATATCCAAAGGAAAAGTCTGGCATCTTTTGCAGGTCCTATGTTTATGTGTTCCCGGGCGATAGAATTTTATTCGTTTGCGTGCGTAATTAATTTCCACCACAAAATCGCGAAAGAGTTCAAAACCGATAATGCCATGTATAGGCACTCCCAACCGGGGTGCAAAATTAATATCCTGATCCAGTATCAGGTATATATCCTCATTGTAATTGACAATATCCCTCTTTATCCTGAAAGTATTGTTCTTTGCCCTGTAAGCTTTTATAGCCTCGCCTCCTCCAAGCCCTCTTATATATATCACTTCCGTGTTCTTCAGTTTCAGTGAATCTGCCGAGGTAAGGTCAAATAATATTGGTTTATTTACTCCTGTATCCAGTATAAAAGACAATTCCACCCCGTTAATCTCCACAGGCAATACAATCAGATTACTGATAAGCCGGAACCTGACAGAATGGGAATCCTTATCCGTAGATAAATTAAAATACGACTGTGCAGAAGAGGAAATACAAAAAAACAACACTGAAAAAATGACCAGCATTGATTTTTTATCAATATTTAGTATAAAAAAATGCATAATACTAATATACATATAAGTTTTATTTTTTAATAACATACATATACCGTATTAAAGATTAAAGAATAATAATATTCGGATTGGCAGATAACAGCTAAAAATTATTTTGCAAATTTGCATAGCCGGATCAGGAAGAAAGAACAGAAAATCCAGGCTCTAAAAACATGCGCGGTAGTATTTTACAATCCCGCGTTCAGGTGCTTAAACATTAAACTAACACAATAAACATTATGCCAGTAATCTCCGATAAAGGCAAACTCATGCCGGAATCACCCATACGTAAATTGGTGCCCTATGCCGAAGAAGCAAAGAAGCAGGGACGTAAAGTATATCACCTCAACATCGGTCAGCCCGATATCAAAACCCCAAAAGCAGCCCTGGATGCGGTAAAGAACAACACTATAGATATCCTGGAATATGCGAGGAGCGAAGGTTCCGATCAGTATCGTGAAAAGCTGGCGGCATATTACAAGGGTAAAGGAGTTGATGTTACCGCCGGAGATATCATTGTTACCACAGGCGGGTCGGAAGCACTTTTGTTTGCTATGGGAACTGTTGCCGATTACGGCGACGAAGTTATTATTCCGGAACCTTTCTATGCCAACTACAATGGTTTTGCCACGGCTTCCGGTGTAAAAGTAGTTCCGGTGGTATCTTCCATAGAAAACAACTTCGCCCTTCCCCCGATCGAAGAATTCGAAAAACTGATTACCCCGAAAACCAGGGCAATACTGATCTGCAATCCCGGTAATCCTACCGGCTACCTATATTCCAAAGAAGAGATCCGCAAACTTGCCGAAATCGTTAAAAAACACGATTTATTCCTGATCTCCGATGAAGTATACCGGGAATTTGCTTACGACAATGCAGAGCACTATTCCATAATGCGGGAAGAAGGGATTAAGGAAAATGCGATAATGATCGATTCCGTTTCCAAACGATACAGCATGTGCGGGGCAAGAATAGGTTGCCTGGTATCCAAAAACAAAGAAGTGATTTCCACGGGGCTGAAATTCGCCCAGGCAAGGCTCTCCTCCCCTACCTATGCGCAAATAGCAAGTGAAGCCGCCCTGGAAACTCCACAGCATTATTTCGATGATGTCATCGAAGAATATGTCTCTCGGAGGAACCTACTGGTCAGTGAACTCGAAAAAATAGACGGTGTACGTGTAGCCAGGCCAAAAGGTGCATTTTATTGCATTGCCGAACTTCCCGTAAAAAACTCGGACGACTTTGCACGTTGGTTGCTGGAAAGCTTTCAATGGGAAAATCAAACGGTCATGGTAGCCCCCGCAGCCGGATTTTATTCCACACCGGGAATGGGAACCGACCAGGTGCGAATTGCTTATGTCCTCAAAAAAGAAGACCTGATCGCTGCAGTGAATATACTGAAAGAAGCTCTTAAAGTATACCCCGGCAAAAAATAAACGTATAAAGACGGCTGATCTCCGGGTACCGACATCCTGTTTTCAGCCTCTTTTTCACCTATAATCACCACGGACCTATTCAACAAAAAACAAAGTGAATATTCAACAAAATATCTCTCTCAGAAAATACAATACTTTCGGTATTGACGTCCGTGCCAGGCACTTTACTTCCGTCTCCGATACGGCAGCACTTCTTAATATCTTGGAAGATCCTGGCTACCCGGACAGATTTATACTGGGTGGAGGAAGTAACATCCTTCTTACCCGTGACCTGGAGACCCTGGTGATTCTGATGAAAATAAAAGGAATTACCGTTTTGCAGGAAGATAAAAAACAGGTGCTGATCAAAGCCGGTGCCGGTGAAAACTGGCATGAATTTGTTTTATGGACACTGGACAGGAATTACGGGGGATTGGAAAATCTCTCCCTCATCCCCGGAAATGTAGGTACCGCCCCAATCCAGAACATAGGAGCCTATGGGGTTGAACTCAAAGATGTTTTCGAATCGTGCGAAGCTATAGAGGTCCGTTCCGGAAAACGCATAACGTTCACCGGTCAGGATTGCCGTTTTGGCTACAGGGACTCCATTTTCAAACAGGAAGCCAAAGGAAAATACATCATTACAGATGTCACCTTCCGGCTTACCAAAGACAACCACAACCTCCATACCGGCTATGGAGCCATAAAGGCCCTTCTCGAAGAACGGGGCATAGAATCCCCCTCTATCCGGGATATTTCCGATGCTGTTATATCTATCCGAAAGAGTAAACTCCCCGATCCGGCAGAAATCGGGAATTCCGGTAGTTTTTTCAAAAACCCGGTTGTTCCGATCGCGGTTTACGAAAAATTAAAGACGAAATTTCCGGAAATCCCGAGCTACAGTATCTCCGAAAGCCAGACCAAGATCCCTGCGGGATGGCTTATTGAACAATGTGGTTTTAAAGGCAAAAGATATGGCGATGCAGGCGTACACGCAAAACAGGCGCTCGTTCTGGTAAATTACGGAAATGCTTCCGGCGAAGATATATGGCAGCTGGCACAAACCATCCGAACAACCGTAAAAGACAAGTTTGGCATTTTACTCGAACCCGAAGTAAACGTTTTGTGAACAAACAAAAACCTCCCCGGCTTAATAGTACCGGGGAGGTTTTCCGCCGGTATGACTAACCCTTTCCATACCGGGATGTATCTCGTAACAACTATCCTATAAATTTTTATTTCCGGGAGACCCTTTCCTCATTCCTTACATAAGAAAAATAGTCTCCTCTTTACAGAGAGCTATCCATAATTTTAATAACTTTGGATGGCCCATCTTTATATACGAAATAACCGGGTGTGCCGGATGTCATGTACTAAAAAAATATTAAGGCAATGTCCTCTTTATTAGAAATCAACATCATGAACCTGCTCATTGAAAAAGATGAGAAGGGCATGGCCATGCTTTACGATCACTATGGAGATGCGCTTTTCGGCATTGCGTACAAAATAACCCACGATGAGGAGCTTGCCAAAGATGTCCTGCAGGAAGGTTTGATGAAAATATGGAAAAAAGCACATACCTACGATGCTGAAAAAGCCAGGCTTTTCACCTGGATGTACCGGATTATACGCAATACGGCCATAGATAAGGTAAGAAATGTAAACATAAAAGAGGAACAGGAAATCCAACTGGATATTTCCCACGTATATAATATAGGTATTGATGCCATAAAACCTGAATATATGGATATTCAGAAACACATCGCATCCCTTGATGAAAAATACCAAATAATCCTGGAAGCCCTGTTTTTTAAAGGAATGACACAACAGGAAGCCAGTGAAATACTGGATGTTCCTTTGGGTACCGTTAAATCCCGGTTAAAAATAGGCCTTCGCGAACTCAGGAAAATTTTTAATGCGAATATTTAATTTTTTACATGTGCAGGGAATACCATATACCTCCCGCTGCACAGATGTGATCTACAGACAGTCAAAAGACCGAGAAAATGAACGACGCTATAAAAGCCATGCTGGAAAGTGATATGCTGGAAAGATACCTTATAGGATCTACAACATCTGAAGAAAACTATGAGATAGAAGAAAGCATAACCCGATACCCGGAGGTTAAAAGAAAATATACCGAATTGCAGGAAGACCTCGAAAATTATACCAGGTCCTTTTCCAGGCCGGCACCCTTACAGGTTAAAAAGAACGTAATGAGGTCTATCCGTAAGGAAAAGAAAAAAACCAGATCCTGGTATTTCAATGCCGCTGCTGTTATTGCGATTATCTTTTGCACTTCCACCGTGGTATTGCTTTACCAGAACAAACTATTACTTTACAAAAACGGACTGGTAAATGAAGAGATCGCTTCACTTAAAAGTGATATCCTGAACACCAATTCCAAACTGGACGATGTAAAAAATCAATTCCTCATACTCAACAACCCGAAAACCCAGAAGTATATTCTTCATGGAAACCGCAGGGCTAAAAACCTGAAAACAGTGGCTTACATAGACCCGGTGGAAAAACTGTCTATGATAAATATTGTTTCGCTCCCCGAACTTCCGGAAGAGCAGGTATTCCAGATGTGGGCGGACATTGATGGTAAAATGGTCAGTCTCGGTGTTCTGCAAAATGCACAAAACAAATTGTTGTCCATTCCTTTCAAAGAAGGAGCCAAAAGCTACAATATAACCATTGAACCCAAAGGAGGAAACATCAACGCTACCGAAGAAAATATGGTGGCAAGTATTTACCTTAGATAGCGATCAACAGCCGTGGAGCATTCTGACAGAAATCGGGACAAGAGGTATTCAAACGAACAACCTTGGCTCATTTCCAAACAGAGCATTGCAGAGTTGTCTCACTTAGTGGAATTAAAGCCAAAAAGGCCAGCCGGAAACCATATTTCGGAAAAAAGAGGGCAACACAACGGAATTACGCATCATTCGACCCGGATAATTCGTTATTCCTTATTTTGTTTCGTAACTTTGCAGTAGAAATAAATTAAAGATTGCTACGATGAAATTGATTTTGCTTACCATAGGATTACTGGCCCTGGCGTTTGCCGGAATAGCCATAAAAATATGGGCGAAGAAAGATGGTAAATTCGCTGGAACCTGTGCCAGTCAGAGCCCTTTTTTGAATAAATCGGGGGAAGCTTGTAGTTTTTGCGGAAAGATGCCGGATGAGCAGGAATGCAAAGATCCGAAATTACAACAAAATTAATGCAGCGGGATACTGCCTATGGTAATAACTTTACTCTCCCTGTTTGCAGGAAGCACAGGTATCCTCGTCATTTATTACATATTGTTCGGAAAGCTGGCTTTTTCCGGTAAATCCTTACAACAGGGAAATTCTGCCCCGGTCTCTGTTCTTATACGAACAAAAAACAATGCCCATATCCTTCGGCAAACCCTTCCTTCCGTTCTGGCTCAGGATCACCCGGATTTTCAGGTTATCCTTATTAATGACGCTTCTTCCGACCATACACTCGACGTCATTGAAGAATTTGCAGAACGATACCCGAATATAAAAATAGTCAACGTCATAAACAACGAAGCCTTCTGGGGCAAGAAGAAATACGCCCTGACTCTCGGAATAAAAGCAGCCAAAAACAATCTCCTGGTATCTATCGAAGACAATTATGTACCGCTTTCCAATCTATGGCTACGGGAAATCAGTCAGCATTGCTACGGGGAAAAAACCGTTATTCTTGGCTACAGCGCCATAAAAAGGAAGAAAAATGTATTCTCCAATGCGCTGATCCGTTTTGACAACTGGTTCCATGCTGTAAAATACCTTTCATTTGCAACAGCCGGACTCCCGTATTCCGGATCCGGAAAAAACCTGGCTTTCCATAAAAGCGCATTTTACAAGGTAAACGGGTTTATCAGCCATATGGACATGAAAAACGGGGAAGACGAACTTTTTATAAATGAAGTCTCTACAGCAAAAAATACCATAGTGTGCACCGCAAAGGCAGCACGGACGGAATCTGTCACAACACCTTCGTTTTCCGAATGGATAAAACAAAAACGGGAAGGTTTTTACGTTTTCCGGAATTTTAAACTAAAGGACCGGGTACTCCTCAACCTGTATTACCTGGCGCAGTTACTTTTCTGGCTATTGCCCGTTCCATCCATACTACTAGGGGTAAATCCTGTGACCCTGCTTGCTCTTATCCTCCTCAAATGGGTAATCCAATACGCGATAATGACAAGACTGGTCCGAAAATTCGGGGAAAAAGGATTTATATGGCTTCTTCCACTGTACGAAGCCGTTCTTATTAGTGTGCAATTTTATATCTTTATAACAAGTTTCAGAAAAAGTACACGTTGGAAATAGCCTCAGAACTTATCCGAAAAAATATAGAAAAGGCCCGTGAAGGTGACCAAAAAGCCTTTAACTTCCTGTTGGATTATTATTGGAACGACATTTACGGCTTTCAGCTTATACGCACCAAAAATGAAAATGACGCGGAAGACATTACCATCCAGACGTTTTCCAAGGCTTTTGACAAAATAGACACGTTTGACAACAGCTATTCTTTTAAGACATGGCTGACTACCATTTCCAAAAACATTCACCTAGACCTGCTTCGAAAACGAAAATCAAGTTTACTCCAGGCCACCTCCCAGGACGAGGATAGAGTTTACGACGTGCCGGACGATGCCCCCTCGGCAGAGGACAACCTCATTTACGAACAAAATCTGGCACAGCTAAAGCGCTTCATAAAAAAATTAAAACCCCACTACCAGGATGTTATCAATCTCCGGTATTTCCGCGAACTAAGCTACCAGGAAATAGCATCGGAACTGAACGAACCTCTCAACAACGTCAAGGTAAAATTACTTCGGGCACGAAAATTACTGGCTGAAATTATCCACAAAAGCAAAAATGTATAAGTATATTACTAAGCTGGGGCCCGGCCTGTTGTTTGCAGGGGCAGCGATAGGCGTATCGCACCTGGTACAATCCACAAGAGCAGGTGCCGATTTTGACTTCGGACTGATCTGGGCTCTTTTACTCGTACACCTTTTTAAATATCCTTTTTTTCAGTATGGCCCCAGGTATACCCTGGCTACGGGCGAATGCCTTCTTGACGGGTACAAAAAACTCGGTACTCCCATCCTGGTGACATATTTTATACTGACTTTTGCCACGATGTTTACCATACAAACCGCACTCACTATAGTTACCGCAGGCCTGGCATCCACCCTTTTCGGGATAACACAGAATATTATTCTGTGGAGTGCCATAATCACTGCCATATGTATGGTAATATTAGTCTTGGGAAGGTATAAATTTCTGGACAACCTGATGAAAATTATTGTCTTCACCCTCACCATAAGCACCTGCATAGCAGTTGTTCTGGCCATTCCCGACACCTCCGTTCCGCATACGTTCAGCCAGGTTCTGCCAAAAAGTGATGCCGGTATTGCCTTTCTCATCGCCTTCATGGGATGGATGCCCGCCCCCCTGGACATTTCCATATGGCATTCCCTGTGGGCCCTGGAAAAGAAAAAAAATATTCCGGGATACAGCCTGAAGAATTCCATTACCGATTTCAACCTCGGTTACAGCAGTACTGTAATTCTCGGTGTATTGTTTATGGCATTGGGCGCATTGGTCATGTTCGGTACCGGGAATACTTTCAGCAGCAATGCCTCGCTTTTTTCCGAACAACTCATATCCTTATATACCAGAAACCTGGGTGAAGCCGCCTATATACTCATTGCCGTAGCAGCTTTCACCACGATGTTCAGCACCACGCTCACCACGCTGGACGCCTCGCCCAGGGCCATGTCCTATACCACCCGGTTATTGTTTAAACAAAAAAGTAAACACTCCTATACTATCTGGATGATAATACTCGCGGCAGGAACGGTTGCCATATTGCTCTACTTCCTCTCGGAAATGAAGACCCTTATCGATATAGCTACCATCCTGTCATTTGTAACCGCCCCTTTCTATGCGATTATCAATTTCCGGCTTATCTGTTCCTCTCATACGCCGGAGCAGAACCGGCCGGGTATTGCCCTTAAAGTTATAAGCTGGATGGGAATTATCTTCCTGACCGGATTCAGTCTTTGGTATACCATAACCCTTTTTTAAAAACAATGAATGTATTATTCCGGTTTTCAAAGTAAAAAAACACCTGTGAATAACCTACGGAAAACTACATTTTCACTTCCCCCGTATCATACCTGTTACTTCATACTTCTTTTGTATCTTTGTGCTACAAAAACAGAGCTATGAGTATAGAAACTGTTGCTAATGCAGCGCCACCGAAAGGCAAACCGAAATGGCTTCGTGTTAAGCTTCCCACAGGTAAAAAATATACGGAACTGAGGGGGTTGGTAGATAAATATAAGCTAAACACCATATGTACGTCCGGAAGCTGCCCGAATATGGGAGAATGCTGGGGTGAAGGTACTGCCACCTTTATGATACTGGGAAATATATGTACCAGGTCCTGTGGCTTCTGCGGGGTAAAAACCGGGAGACCGGAAACGATTGACTGGGAAGAACCTGAAAAAGTAGCCCGTTCCATCAAATTAATGAACATCAAACATGCCGTGCTCACCTCCGTGGACCGGGATGACCTGAAAGATATGGGCTCTATCATATGGGCAGAGACCGTAAAAGCCGTGAGGCGAATGAACCCGGAAACCACGCTGGAAACCTTAATTCCGGATTTCCAGGGTGCGGAAAGAAACATCGACAGGATTGTGGAAGTCTCCCCCGAAGTAGTATCGCACAATATGGAAACCGTAAAAAGGCTCACACGGGAAGTCCGTATTCAGGCCAAATACGACCGAAGTCTTGCCGTATTGAAATACCTGAAAGACCAGGGAGTACGAAGGACCAAATCCGGGATCATGCTCGGACTGGGCGAAACCGAAGAAGAAGTTCTGGAAACCATGAAAGATCTCAGGGAAGCAAAGGTAGATGTGGTTACCATAGGCCAGTACCTGCAGCCTTCTAAAAAGCACCTTCCGGTGAAGCAGTTTATTTTACCGGAGCAATTCGACAGGTTACGCGAAGCCGGTCTGGACATGGGATTCCGTCACGTAGAAAGCGGTGCCCTGGTGAGATCTTCTTATAAAGCACACAAACATATCGACTAGAGTAATAACCGGTATTTGTTTGGCACCGGAATGTCCGGCAGACAAACCGTTGTTATATAAGGTGAGACTTTTTCTGTGAAGCAGGTCCGTATCCCAACCCGAACCATACATTACAAACAAATCAAAAAAACACCCTTATTCCCAGGGTATGGATAAAACTAAAATAGCAATAAACGGCTTCGGGCGTATAGGCAGAACGGTATTTCGCCTGCTCCTGGATCACCCCGGCATAGAAGTGGTGGCCATCAACGACCTTGCGGACAGTAAAACGCTGAGCCATCTGCTCAAATATGACAGTATACACGGTGTTCTGACCGATAATGTAAGCTGTGATGCAAACTCCATTATCGTCGGTGACAAACATTATCCGCTTCTCAACGTACCCGATATCCGGCACCTGAACTGGACTCCCTTTCATCCGGATATTGTACTGGAATCTACCGGGAAGTATAAAAAAAGAGAACAACTCGAATACCATCTGAAAAACGGCGCCGGGCAGGTACTTCTTTCCGTTCCTCCCGAGGATGACCTTATTAAAATGATCGTCCTGGGAGTAAACGAGCATATACTGGACGGTTCGGAAGATATTGTATCCAACGCTTCGTGTACTACCAATAATGCCGCTCCCATGATAAAGGTCATTGATGAACTTTGCGGTATAGAACAGGCCTATATAACCACGGTGCACTCTTATACTTCGGACCAGAGCCTGCACGACCAGCCGCATAGAGACCTCAGGCGGGCAAGGGCCGCTGCACAATCCATCGTACCAACCACAACAGGTGCAGCAAAAGCTCTTACCGGTATTTTTCCCGGACTGAGCGATGTAATCGGAGGATGCGGTATCCGTGTTCCCGTACCGGACGGATCTTTGACCGACATTACCTTTAACGTAGCAAAGGAAACCTCTATCGCGGAAATAAACGATGCTTTCCGGGAAGCGGCAAACAGCAGCCTGAAAGGGATTTTATCCTATACGGAAGACCCTATCGTGTCCATTGACGTGATCAATAACCCATATTCGTGTATATTTGATGCGCAAATGACCTCGGTTATCGGCAAAATGGTGAAAATCATAGGCTGGTATGACAACGAATACGGCTACAGCAACCGGATAATCGACCTTATGTCCCATATCAGTATGTTAAAGAATAAAAAACAGGTTCAGGGTGTCCGGTAAACTTTTCGGAGATATTATACCATTGTTTATAAATGCTGAAAGGGATTCCGGGAAATTTTTAAGCCGTTTAATTTTTGATTTTATGGAGAACCCTGTTATATTTATGTGAATCTTTTGCCATGAAGGGACTCTCTTACTATTTTCTGGTCTATTTGTTCCTGCTTCCGGGCTTTATATTCGGATATCACAACAACGCTTCCGGAGATCCCGTTCAAAACACTATACAAAAAGTATATTACCACAAAAACAAATTTGATTTTGCACCTGCCATAGAAGAGCTGAAACAAGCGGTGAACATGGCCGATACGCTAAAACGAAAACGTTCGCATTATCTCTTCGAGTGCTACACCCTTTTCATACAACTATATCAGGAGTTTGACCGGAACGATGATCTGGAGGTGTATGAATTTCTCAGCGAATCCCATCTCCGTCCGAACCCTCCCGCAAAGAGGGAAGCTCTTTTTCTGTCTTTAAAAGCACTCACAGCAGCGCGAAAGGGCGATTATCTGCAAGCGTCTTCTCTTATTTCCGAAGCTAAAACTGTTGCTTCACAAAAAGACGAAGATGTTCTGAACCATGTTCTTTACTACAAAGCACAGGTACTTCTGGAACAACAACAATATGACAAAGCGATATCCTTATTCCATCGTATATATCCCATACGGGACCAATACGAACAAAAATATATCAACACGTCCATACTCCTCCATCTCGCATCCGCATACCTGAAGCGGAATGAACCGGAAAAAGCGATGTCTTGTGTGGAAAAAACTTCGCCGCTCTTACAAAACCACAATTTCCCGAAACTGAATCTTCAGAAAAACCTTCTCCTCTCCGATATATTCCTTATCCAGGGTAAAAAACGGGAAGCCGCAGAATATGCCCGGCAGGCGGAGGCACTCAGAGAAGAATATTTCAACACACATGCCATAGAGGAACGCAATAACATTGCCTACCAGAACACTTCAAATTTTAAGGATAAAGTCATCGAGCAATATAAAACCGATGCCCGGAAACAGGCACGCCAGGTAAACATTGCAAAAATGGTATCCATATTCAGTTCGGTTTTGGTAATCGTCATTTTCATCCTCACCATGTCTCTATACCGAAACAACAAAATAAAGCTGAAAACCAACAACCTGTTGCTCAAAAAAAACAGGGAATTACAAACAGCAAAAGAAGAAGCGGAAAGCGCACTGCAGGTAAAAGCAAGATTTCTATCTACAGTGAGCCACGAACTCAGAACACCTTTGTATGCAGTAACCGGACTCACACATTTGCTGCTGGAGGAAAACCCCAAGGAAAGTCAAAAAGAATATCTCAACTCCCTGAAATTTTCGGGAGAATACCTGCTGAACTTTATAAACGACATCCTCCAGGTCAATAAATCGGAAGCCAATCAACTCAAAGTCAAAAAAGTCCCTTTCCACCTGGAACAGATGCTTGTAAAAGTGGTAAGATCCCTGGAACACTCGGCAAAAGAGAACAACAACACCATAGAATTGACCCTCGATAAAAACATTCCGCTTAAGCTTATAGGAGACTCCCTGAAACTCTCGCAGGTATTCATAAACCTGATCGGTAATGCCCTTAAATTTACGGAAAACGGCACCGTAGCCATACGGGGAGATATCCGGGAACACAAAAAGGAAAATATTACCATCCATTTTGAAGTACAGGACAACGGAATGGGGATAGAATCCGAGACCCTTCCGCTGATATTTGACAGTTTCGCCCAGGGGTCCACACAGATAAACCGAAAATACGGGGGAACAGGCTTAGGTCTCACCATAGTTAAAAATCTTCTGAACCTGATGGGAAGCGATATAAAAGTAGAAAGCGCTCCGGGAAAAGGAAGTACTTTTACTTTTGACCTCACCCTGGACAATGCGGACGAAGCAGAAACTCTCAATCCCGTTTTTCCTGCCGTCGACGAGGGATGGACAGAAGAAGAGATCGTCTTTGAGAACACGCATGTTCTTCTGGTTGAAGACAACAAGATAAACCAGGTAGTAACCAAAAAAATGCTCGCCAAGAAAAATATAACCTCAGAGGTCGCCAATAATGGTTATGAAGCTATTGATATGGCAAAAAACAACACCTACGACCTTATTCTGATGGACATACATATGCCGGGGATCAGCGGTATCAAAGCAACGGAAGAAATACGGAAATTCAACAAAAAAGTACCTATAGTAGCACTCACCGCCATTTCTCTGGAAGACAATATGGACGCCCTGTACAATGCAGGATGTAACGACATTATCACGAAACCATTCAAACCCCAGATCTTCTACAGGAAGATAAAGAACAACCTCGACAAGAATACGGGAACCACGGACTAAGCTGGACAGGTCGCCCGTCTGTACTCTTTTAGAGCCTGTTTAAACAAGCTCTTGGCTCCCTTCCACATAATCCCGCACCAGGCGGTCAAATTTCTCCCGTTCCCCAAACAGAAAAACAGGTTGTATTTCTATATAAAAAATTCCCTCAATTTTATCTTTCAGCCGCATGAAGTCCTTTTCCGTAGTCAGGATATTTTTCTTTTTCTTTAATTCCTTCAGCTCATTTTCGGTAAAATCATGATGATCCGGAAAATCGCAATGTTCAAAATCCAGCCCTTTACTTTTCAGGAACGTTACCAGCGGAAGGGCGTTAGCTATCCCCGTTACCAGGGTAAATCTTTGTTTTCCCCAATCGGACAACAGAACAGTTTGTTCCGGGGAGGCGATATGCTCTTGATAAGCAATAGTAGTAAAAAAAACTTCCTGGTATTTTTCCGGGGCCAGTAGTTTTAAAATACCGTTCTTTTGATCCGTACTCAAACCCTCCGGGCATTTGGTCACCACTATAATATCGGCCCGCCTGGCTTCTTTTCGGCTATCCCGGAGATTCCCTGCCGGAAGAAACATGTCTTTCACATACAACGCATTCCAGGCTGTCAGCATAATGTTCAGTCCGGCCCTGACCCTGCGATGCTGAAAGGCATCATCCAGAATAATCGTATCCGGAGGCGGTTGAATGGCAAGGAGATTACGTATACCGTTTACCCTGTCGGCATCTACAGCTACGGCTACATCCGAAAACTTTTTATGATACTGACAGGGTTCGTCTCCCAGGTCTTCTACCCCGGTTTCCGGGCCTGCCAGGATAAAACCCTTCGATTTTCTCTTGTATCCCCTGCTCAGTGTTGCCACATTAATGTCGGATTTCAATAGCCGCACCAGGTATTCCACCATAGGTGTTTTTCCCGTTCCTCCCACACTCAGGTTTCCGACACAGATAACCGGTATGTCAAACGAAACAGAACGAAATATGCCCCTGTCATAAAACAAATTTCTAACCCATACTATAAGTCCGTAAAGGAGGGAAAATGGCCAGAGTATTTTTCGGAGTTTTCGCATAGTATTTTTTTGGCAGGTATACAGGCCTGAAGAAAATATCACGCCCCGGCGCATATGCCTGTTAACCTGTCTTTCGCATTACAAATAACGGTTAATTTTTTCACTTCCGGATAATCCGGATTTTTCACTGTATCTTTAGAACCTGTAAATTTATACAGGAACTGCCTTATTTGTTTAACAATAAAAAGAACCACATGTACATTAAGGACGTCATAGACTGCCTGGAAGAACTTTCTCCGTTGGCCTATGCCGAAGATTTTGACAATACGGGCTTACTGGTTGGCAACCGCGACGATGAAGTAAGGGGAATACTCATTACACACGATACCCTGGAAGAAGTAGTGGACGAAGCTATAAAAAAGGACTGCAACCTCATCATAAGCTTTCATCCCATTATATTTTCGGGCCTCAAAAAACTGAATGGCTCTTCCTATGTAGAACGTACCGTAATAAAGGCCGTACAACACCATATTGCCATTCTTGCCATTCACACTGCCCTTGACAATGCTTTTAACGGTGTAAATGCCGCCCTGTGCGATGTATTGGGCCTACAAAACAGGAAGATACTGATCCCTCAGAACGGTACGGTTAAAAAACTATTGACCTTTGTTCCCGTAAACGATGCCGAACACCTTCGGGAAGCACTTTTTCAGGCAGGAGCAGGCACTATAGGCAATTATAACAACTGCAGTTTTAACCTGGAAGGAACGGGAACTTTTCAGGGCGATGAAAACAGCAATCCTGTAATAGGGGAACGCGGAGTAACCCGTTACGAACCCGAAATGCAAATCGGGGTAACCTTTCCGAAACACCTGGAAAGCCGCGTGCTAAAAGCACTTTTCGCCAACCATCCGTACGAAGAGGTGGCTTATGAAATTACTACCCTCGAAAACTACAACCAGCACATAGGTATCGGTATGATCGGGGAACTGCCCGAGCCAGTGGGAGACAAAGACTTTTTACTTCGTATCAAGGAGAAAATGGAACTGGCCTGTATTCGCCATTCCGGACTGTTGCACAAAAAAATCCGGAAAATAGCAGTGCTGGGCGGAAGCGGTGCTTTTGCCATTTCACATGCCAAAAACTCGGGAGCAGACCTTTTTATTACGGGAGATGTTAAATATCACGAGTTTTACCAGGCCGAAAAACAAATGATTATCGCTGATATCGGGCACTATGAGAGCGAACAATATACAAAAAATCTTTTGTTTGAGCATCTTACGAAAAAAATTCTTAATTTTGCACCTGCCTTACCAGAGGGTAGGGTGGTTTTATCAGAATGCAATACAAATTCGATCAAGTATTTATAACCTATGGCAAAAAAAACCGAAGCTACTGTAGAAGAGAAATTAAGAGCCTTGTATGATCTGCAGTTAATTGACTCCAGAATTGATGAAATAGCCAACGTGAGAGGAGAACTCCCTCTGGAGGTTGAGGACCTGGAAGACGAAGTCGAAGGACTGAGGACACGGTTAGAGAAACTGGGAGCAGAACAGGAAACCCTCACCCAGGAAATTGCCAACAAGAAAAACGCTATCGAAGAATCCAAGGGGCTGATCAAAAAATACACGGAGCAACAGAAAAATGTTCGTAACAACCGGGAATTTAACTCCCTGAGCAAAGAAATGGAATTCCAGGAACTGGAAATCCAGCTTTCTGAAAAGCAAATCAAGGAATTCAAGGTACAGATCGAACAGAAAAAAGAGGTGATCACCGAAACCAAAGAACGTCTTAAGGAACGGGAGAGCCACCTGAAACACAAAAAAGGAGAACTCGATGCCATCCTTTCCGAAACCGAAAAAGAGGAAAACACCCTGAAGGAAAAATCCAATGAATTCCAGGAACTTATCGATGACAGACTGGTAAAAGCATATAAGCGCATTCGTGAAAATGTGAAAAACGGACTTGCCGTAGTAGCTATTGAAAGAGGCGCCTCCGGAGGTTCTTTCTTTACCATCCCGCCACAGGTACAAATGGAAATCGCTGCACGGAAAAAGATCATAACCGATGAGCACAGCGGACGTATCCTCGTAGATCCGGCCTTGGCCGATGAGGAAAAAACCAAAATGGAAGAGCTGTTCCAGTCTCTGTAGAGGTAATACAATATTTTAGATTAAAAAAGGCTGAGAGTTTAAACTTTCAGCCTTTTTTCGTTTCTTTTGTCGCTTTTGTCCGTTTTTTACTATCGCAGGAAAACGGTTATATGCAACTTTGCAGTGTAACAAATCATCAGAAACATGAAAACTACACTGACATTATTAGGTATTATCTTTTTTATTACAACTATTAACGCACAAAACCATTCCGTTATGAGCACCAAACACAAAATGAAGTTAAACGCGGGTATAATAACCGAAAAACTCGCTGAAACAAAAAAATTTTATACGGAAGTACTCGGGTTCGGAGTAACTTTTGAAAATGATTTTTATCTCCTGTTGCATACTCCGGATGAAGAATCGGAGATCAGTTTCCTGATGCCGGAACACAGCTCACAACAACCTCTTTTCCAGCCTGCCTTTGCCGGGCAAGGCGTCTACTTTACCATTGAGGTTGATGATGTGGACCAAATACACCGGGAACTAAAAGAAAAAAATATCCCCATAGCCATAGAATTAAGGGATGAACCCTGGGGAGACCGGCATTTTGCTATAAAAGACCCGAATGGTGTAGGCATAGACATCGTCCGGTATCACGCTCCGGAAGAATAGAAAGCTTCCCCCGGGTCAATTGCGCCGGGATACGAGGTATTCAAACGAACAAACCTCAGCTCTTTTTGACACAGAGCATCGGAAAATTAAAAAGACAAAAATCCCCGGTAACCGAAAATACGGCCGCCGGGGATTATATTCTTTCTTCTGTAATCTACTTACAATTTCAGTATTTTCTGCGTTACGGCAGCCCCTCCTTCCGCAGGTACTATTTTACAGATATAAATCCCTCTCCGGAAACCGGAAAGGTTAAGACTTATTTTATTATTACCTGCATTCAGGGATTTTGATTCGGAATATACCTGGTTTCCGTTCCGGTCGTAAAGCTGTACTACTGCCGAAGATTCCATATTGCTGTTCAACACCACACACGTATTTCGCAATACCGGGTTGGGAAATATAAACACATCCGATATTTCAGGGCCTCCGGAATTACCACAGGAGCCCAGTGTAGCGCCTAACCTGAGTAATTGTTCCGCAGCTATTTCCGGTAAACAAAGTGTTTTTCCCTTGTAGCATATCCGGATTTTATTGAAAAAACGATCGTTCCCACATCGTATGTCTTCCGCCTCTATAGTTATCTCCTGTGAGGCAGAACAACCGCCTGCATCCGTTACCGTAAGGGTATATACCGTAGTTTCTTCGGGACTCACGGCAATACCGGCTTCCGTGTCGCCCGTGCTCCACAAATAGGTATATTCCCCGGCTCCGCCCGAAACGGTCGCTGTCAGCACTGCAGATTCGGCCGGCCCGTACCCCGGATATACTTTTGTATCTCCTTCCAGGGTTATGACCATAGCTTCCGGTTGCGTGATTTCCACTTCGGCGGATATTTCCGTTCCGGAAGCGTCTTGTATCACCACCGAATATTCACCTGCGGTAAGACCATCCACAGCGGCTGTGTTTCCTCCATTGCTCCAGGTATAGGTATACGGAGGTATCCCCCCGGAAACTTCTACAAAAGCCGTACCGTCACTTTCCCCGTAACAACTGGCATGCGTAACTTCCGTCCCCGTGAGGACGAAGGTGGAATGCATACGGAAACGCGCCGACACCGGGAAGTGATCGGAAGTAGTATTGGTATAATTACTGCTGTAAAATTCGTATCCTACCCTGGCCGATCCCTCGATAAAACCGCTTTCCAGTTCATTGGAGATCATGATATGATCTATCATATTTTCCCGGAATACATAAGAGCGGAAATTCTGAGCGCTAAGTGTAGAGGATACCACATGGTAATTCGCCGCATCGTTTACATATGCCTCATAAGTGGTTATTGTCGTATTAACGCCGTCGGCTACAGTTTCATCCACATCATCGTTAAAGTCTCCGAGAACGATCAGGTTAGCATCGGCATACATAGCATCCAGGCTGTCCTTCAACACTTCCACGTCATATTTTCGCATATCGTATCTGGACTGCGAGCCACTGCTGCTGTTTGCCCTGGCATGAAGTGCTATAAAGTGTATTTCTTCCGTCACCCCTTCAATAGTTACGTTGGCTTTCATAAGATAAGGAAGGCGCCCGCTGGCAAAGAAACGGGTAGGATCGTCCGGATACCCGGTCAGAGCGCTGTCATCCCCTCCGTTATAATAAGGATGTATGGTGGCAAGTAAAGGTTTGGTCTCTACAGGACTAACTACCGATGTCCTGTAAATAAATCCTACCTTTTGTTTTACTCCGCTATCGTTAGGATAGGATGTATAATCGGACAATACGTAATCATAACCGTCCATTTCCGTTACCATCTGTGCAAAAAGGACGTCATCGGATATTTCTTCTACCGCAATAACATCGGCATCCAATGCCCCGATGATCGCTTTAACGCTGTCTTTCTGAATCTGGTCCGAGTCCGGGTTTCCGGCAGGCGGAGCGTTGGCTTCATCGCCAAACCACTCAATATTCCAGGTCACTACGTCCAGTGTCTGATCTTTAGGTATATCCAGATCATCCCCTTTCGGAATATATTCTTCCGCGCAAGCGATATCTGTTCGCATTCTGGGCAATAATTGATAAATATCCCGGAACCTTCCTACCACACCAATGATCTCCTCACAGCTATCCGGTTGTGCCAATCCTACTATACTCTCCACATCATTATCAATACGTAATTCTCCCGTACCTTCGGTATCGGTAAGCATGTAATTGGAGTTGCCGAACAACATATCGCCCGGAACGGGGAATGTAACCCCGCTTATCCGTACCAGTTCCCCGGGGTGATCTCCCATTTCCGCCAGGCGGATCACAACGGGTTCTATAGGATTATTTGCCGGTCCGTGCCCGGTAACCACCGTAACCGTACTTATCTGAACCTGGTCGTTAAAAGCACTTCGTGTTCCGGTGAGTGTTATGGAGTCTCCTATCTGGAAAGTTCCGTCGCCATGAACAGACTGGTCAAACACCGCTATACCTCCGGTGGTATCCTGAATATATGCCGATCCCGCAAACTGATCGGACACCGTGAGTACCCCGGAAATGGTAACGATAGTTCCGTCCGATGCGTTTCTGGCTTCTATAATAGTTACCGGTTCCGTAGGTTCCGCTATTTCGCCATTAGCGGTTCCCGGTGTGGGTATTGCGGGTACATAGGTTGATGTATTCCGCGCTCCTCCCGAACCGTTGGGCATACGTTGCAGGGAATGATTGTCCTTATCTCCCTCTCCCCCTTCGTTAACCTGGGGTTCTCCGGGGTTCAGCAAAGTCAGCAACCCTTCGTCATCCGCATCATTCGTATCGTATACAATGGCGTCCAGAAGGTTATCCGTAGTCAACGGGGTGCCATGGGGAAAATCAGTTGCCGTACCCGCATATAACGCTACCGCATCGGCACCGTTCTGAAGGGTATTCCCAGGGAAGATAATCGATACATTCGGCACATCTTCATTCCCCAAAACAAAATATCCTTCTGCATTGGTACTGTGTCCGGTAAGATCAAAAGCAGCATAGCTCTGGTCATTGGAACCGTTATAAAAAACCACTACCATACCGTCCAGGGAAGTATTTCCCGTTCCGCCGTCATACAACTCCACAAACTCCATGGTATCCACGCTCGGAGTATCGGAATCGATCTCATTTATCCATATATTTTCCGTTCCCGGGTTTGCACTTCCGTTAACTGTTCCGGGAGTAGGCAAAGCCGCAACATATGCAGATGTATTCCGTGCGCCTCCCGAACCGTTGGGCATCCGTTGCAGGGAATGGTTGTCTTTATCTCCCCCTCCCGCTTCATCTACCTGGGGTTCTCCGGGGTTCAGCAAGGTCAGTAGTTCTTCATCATCCGCATCATTGGTGTCATACACGATGGCATCCAGAAGGTTATCCGTGGTTAACGGGGTGCCATTGGGAAAATCGGCTGCAGTTCCATCGTACAAGGCCACTGCATCGGCACCATTCTGAAGGGTATTCCCCGGGAAGATAATCGATACATTCGGCACGTCCTCATTTCCCAATACAAAATATCCTTCTGCATTGGTACTGTGTCCGGTAAGATCAAAAGCAGCATAGCTCTGGTCATTGGAACCGTTGTAGAACACCACTACCATACCGTCCAGGGAAGTGTTCCCCGTTCCGCCGTCATACAACTCCACAAACTCCATGGTGTCTACCCCCGGGGTATCGGAATCTATTTCGTTGATAAGAACTCCTGTCCGGTTATCATTATCACTGCTGTTGGCTGTTCCCGGTGTAGGCGTGGCCGTTGTATAGGCAGACGTATTCCGTGCACCGCCGGCACCATCGGGCATACGCTGGAGGGAATGATTGTCTTTATCGCCTCCTCCCGCCTCATCTACCTGAGGTTCTCCGGGGTTCAGTAAGGTCAGCAGTTCTTCGTCATCCGCGTCATTCGTATCATACACAATGGCATCCAGAAGGTTATCCGTGGTTAACGGGGTACCATTGGGAAAATCGGCTGCAGTACCATCATACAAGGCTACCGCATCGGCGCCGTTCTGAAGGGTATTTCCCGGAAAAATAACGGAGACGTTCGGTACATCCTCATTTCCCAACACAAAATATCCTTCCGCGTTGGTGCTGTACCCGGTAAGGTCGAAAGCAGCATAACTCTGATCATTGGCGCCGTTATAAAGCACTACTACCATACCATCCAGGGAAGTATTCCCCGTTCCCCCGTCATAGAGTTCTATAAATTCCATCGTATCCACGCCCGGCGTATCGGAATCTATTTCGTTGATAAGGATATTGGCTGTGGGCGTAGGAACCGGATTGTTACCAAAACGATTTTCCGCCTGGGGGCCACCCCAAACAGAAGTAGCAAAAGCAGGGTTGTCAATAAACGGGTTGCGATTCCCTTGTAAGTTTTCCAGTATATTATTCCGGTTTATTTCGTATTGCGAAACCGGGTCCTGGGCATTCCATTCCAGGAAAATATCCATCATTTCACTGCTGTAGGTCTGTGGTCCCGTTCCTACGGCAGAAGGCAGACAGCGGTTTCCGTACCGCAGGTACATATACATTACCATCCGGGCAACATCGCCTTTCCATTCGTCACCGGGATACCAGGAATTACTCACTCTTCGGGCATTACCACTGGCATCGGCAAAAGGAAGATTACCCCTGTCGGAATTAAATCCGACGTCGGAGGCCCGCAGGTGGTGTGCATCCGATCCGGGTCCGGAAGTGCCGAGATTAGGATTCCCCAATGATTTGGCAAACACGTGTTCGCGGTTCCAATCTCCCGTATTCCCGCCGTTACTGTCCTTGTCCCGTGTCCGGTCCGTCTTTATATTACCGTCATTATCATTATAGCCGTAAAACAGCAATACATTTCCCGGGTTATCCGGATCGAGATCGGTTTGTTTCAGTGCTTCCCATACCCCGGGGGTATAACTGAGTTCCGTGGTATGAGTTTGTGTAATCAGGGCGGCAAGTTCTGTTTTCAGAGTATTGCCTGTTTTGGTAATATCTGTCCCGTTGTAGTAAGCGGGCACCTGTGCGAACAGTAAAAAAACAGGGCACACAAGCATTACAAAGAGGATAGATAATCTGGCAGCGTAGAGTTTCATCATATTTAATGTTTTTTTAACATTATCAAAACTACTAATAATATCCTAAAACCTTGTCCCGTAACGTGAGGTTTATCTTTAAAATAACATTCGCTTTACACTATCTTATCGGGTTGTTCTACAGAGATTCCCGTAAGGTTATGGTGTAAACCTCTATCCAATCTGTACCAGACAACCAACACCAGTACCCCGGGGCGCTCCAAACTAAATAGTTTTTACCTTTCCGGTTCCCCGGGCTTTTTCTGCCGGAGGGATTTTAGCCCGCGGAGGGCACACATATCCCGGATGCTCCTTTGATAAACTACTCCCCCTGATTTTTCAGGTATGACAGCTAAAGTTTTAGGTCTAAAACCTAAACGATAAGCCCGAAAGGCCTGGTTTTTAACCGGGGATCACAACGGTTTACCTCAAAAGAGGTAAAGTTGGCCCGAAACCAGGTTCCGTTTAGGTAAATCGACCTCCCGTTTAGGTAAAAACATGTCCCGTTTAGCCAAAATGATCTCCCATTTAGGTTAAACGGCTTTCTTTTTAGACGATATGACAAAGAAGAACAGTGTTTTAGCTAAAATCTTCCTTGTTTTACTTAAAAATATCTTCATTTGATCTAAAAGCATCTGTTTTTCACCTAAACGCATCCTTATTTTGACCTAATACTGTTGTATTTTCACTAAAAGCAACTATTTCACATCTAAACAGTGCTGTTTTTAGGGTAAAAAGATATTGAGTTATACAATCAACTACCTCGGGGCAATCCCGATATTATCGGGACACGAGGTATTCAAACGAGCAAACCTTAGCTCATTTCGATACAGAGCCCTTCGATAAACTCAGGACAGGCGTTGGGGAATAAGACCCATTGAATGGGATTTAATTTCTCTACAATACTTTGTGCAACTCTCTGTGCCTGCTTTGTGAGTCTCTGTGATAAAATAAGCCCCGTGACAGGGAAAACCACAGGCGTTGGCGGGCACTGCCCTATTGCTTTTACGCGTTTAACACCACCCCCTTGAACTTCTCGCGATAAGCCACAGGTGTGGTCCCCGTGTTTTTCTTAAACAGCTTGCGGAATGATTTTTCATCCCGGTACCCTACATCCAGCATAATTTCCATAATGTTTTTATTGGTCTGTTCCAGCATTTTTTTAGCGGCTTCCAAACGGATTTTCTGAAGGTAAACTATAGGGGTTACCCCTGTTGCCTTCTTAAAACGCCTGACCATATTCCGCCGGCTGGAGGGCACTTCGTTGACTATTTCCTCTATAGTTTGTATTTCCGGGTACATCTCATTAATGTACTGTTCGATCCCCTTTACCAGTTCATCTCCGTGATCCCGGTTGGGAGTAAACGTACCGTAACAGGCCTGTTGTTCCCGGTCCATGTCTATGGCAAACATCTTGGAAATATAAATAGCCGTCTCTACCCCGCAATATTTTTTGATGAGATGCAGCATCAGGTGAAAGCTGTTGGTGGCCCCTCCGCTGGTATATACCCCGCCATCTTCGGTAAGTATTTCCCGGGCCTGCAGCAACACATTCGGAAAGCTGTTGGCAAAAGCCGTAGAGGCATTGATATGTGTAGTAGCCTTCCTTCCGTTCAACAATCCCGATGCTCCTAAGAGGAAGGCCCCGGTACAAAAACTGGCGATCTCCACACCCTGCCTGTGCTGTTCGTGCAACCATAATATGATATCCCGGTTATCCCCGATCAGTGTCCTGATATCTTCCGAAGCAAAGGCCGGGATCAGCACCAGGTCCGTACGGTCTACGCCGGTTACGGGTTTTGTCGTAAATTCGCTATACCGGTCTTTATGATTTTCATCCGTGCCGTAAAGCAATTGAATGTCAAAAAAAGGAGCTTCTCCCGCTTCCGTGAAATACCGGTTTACCGACTGGAAAACATCCAGCATGGCGGCCACACTGAGCAGGCGGTGATGGGAGGTCAATAAAATAGATAATTCCATTGGGATATATTGGTTTTTATATAGATGATTTTCGGATGTAAGGTTTTACCTGTATTTTTTCAGTACATGACATTTTTTTATTTCCATTAACATCGTATGTATTACCACAAGGCAAAACGCATCTTGACCTTTGGTGTTCGGGTATATGGGTGGATGTTAATAACTCGTACACTCGACCACTGGCATACTCGTATGATGAAATTAATTTTTGTCATGTACTAAACTGTATTTTATAAGTGGCAACCCTTCTTAACTGTAATACAAACATTTAAACTACAAGGACTTATTTTTAAGAATATCATACAAAACAAGCCTTTAAAGATACAATTTTGTCCCGAATCCCCCTATAAAATGGCCTTATAAACTCCTGAAAAAGCGATATAATAACTTAATTTAGCGCTAAAGTCAAACCTGTATTAATTTAAATTATTATGGAATTAAGACCTTATTTAAAGTTTTCGGGCACCTGTGAAGAAGCTATGTCACGGTACCGGGAAATTCTTGGCGGAGAAATTACCCTGTATCGTTATTCCGAAGCTCCCATGGAGGTGCCGGAAAATTACAGGAACAAAATACTACATGCCGAATTTGTATTTGACGGCAACACCCTGCTGGCCTGTGATGATTTTCCCGGACAACAGCTAACCGATTCCGGGGCTGTATCACTGACCCTGGAATTCAAGGATAAAGAACAGGCCGAAAACATATTTGTAAAACTTGCGGATGCAGGTACCGTAATTATGCCTTTTGAAAAACAATTCTGGAATACGTATTATGGACAGGTTACAGATAAGTTTGGTAAATCATGGATGGTGAACTGTCCGGTAGACCAATAAAAAAACAAACTACATAAACTCAGCTATGGCAAATATAGAACACATCAATTACATTAAAGCACCCGTTTCCGAAGTGTATACCGCACTCACCACCGAAAAAGGATTGTCCGAAGTGTGGACACAGAAACTGAAGGTAAAACCGGAAGAAGGCCATATCAACGAATTTGATTTTGACGACGGCTACGCAACCAAAATGCAAGTAGAGCATCTAAAGGAGCACAGCAAGATCGTGTGGAATTGTGTGGAATCCGATCCGGAGTGGGTAGGCACTTCAGTGGTATTTAACCTTACCGAAAAAGATGGCGTTACCACCGTGGTGCTGAAACATACGGACTGGAGAAAAGTGACGGAATTCTACCGCTGGTGCAACTATAACTGGGGAATGTTCCTCCTCAGCCTGAAAGAATATTGTGAAGACGGAAAAGGCTTACCGTTCCAGGAACGCAAATTTTAAAAAACCGCCTGCTATGCCCATAGCCCATTGTTTTGTAAAGCGAAAGGATATCCCGCAAACTCTGCTGGATTCTGTGGTCAGGGAATGGGGCATGCGTATCGGGGTAGCAGAAAAGGATATATGCGTAAACCTGGTCAGCGATTTTATACAGGGCGGGAAGTCCTTTGAGGTTATGGTAAACCTCTACCTTCCCACCCTGTGGGCCGAAGAAGATATTCTTAACATACAACAAAACCTGCTGGAAATCCTGTCGGAAAACCTTCGTGTCGGGAAGAAAGACATTTTTATTATGACTTCCATGATCCGGCCGGGCCATGTTGTGGAAGACGGACAAACTATCCGGTGGTAACCTGTAACATTTTTCTTAAAACCCGGACTAATGAGATATATCCCAAAAAAAGAATAACTATGCCCGTATACAATTTTGAATCTACCGTGGAAATTTTCCGGACCGATGTGCGGGATGAAATCATGGCTGACAAAGTGGTTTCCGTGCTCCTCGATAATTTTCCGGAAGCTACCATCAATTTCGATCTGGAAGATTGCGACAGGATATTGCGCATAGAGGACATCCGTATAGATACGGAAAAGGTGAAGAACATTCTGCATACCTACCATATACATGTAGAATTGATCTTTTAAAATGCTAAAAAAAGATCCAATACTATTAAGGCTATATTCCCGTTGATAGGTCAAACCCCTCTGCAAAAATGAAATACATTGAATATAAACCACATCCGGCGCTATCGGAATACGTGGAATGTTTCTGGAGTACGGACGTGACCAACACCATCTCTCCCCGGGACATAGAATCGTTTATCCCCGACGGAAACATAGAACTGGTATTTAATTTCGGTGATCCCCATACGGAAGTAAAAAACGGCAAAAAAGAATGTGTTAAAGATTCCCACATTTCCGGTATTCAAAGTAAGTCTTCACATGTTGTGCTTCCCGGAAGACTTAAATATTTCTGCGTAAGGTTTAAACCCGGCGGGGCATTCCCTTTTTTGGGTATTCCTGCTCATCTCTTTGCCAACAAAAATTATCCCCTGGATATTTTGCTTGGAAAGGAGTATCTCTTTCTGGAAGAACAGATATTTGAAGCCCCGAACGATACGGACAGAATAAAAATTCTCGAAAACTTTTTACTAAACAAACTTTCCAGAACAGATTTTGTAAGCGATTACCGGTTTGTAAAATCCTGTATAAACAGCCTGTTTCACACCGAAAATCCTTTAAAAATAAATGATCTGGGCAAATTACACAGAACCAATTACAAAACCATCGAACGAAAATTTAAAAAGATCTTAGGACTGAATCCCTCCGAACTGCTAAAGATCAAACGGATCAACAATGTCGTCTGGTATATGCATAATGCTGAAAATATTCCTTTAACGGAAGCGGCCTATGCATGCGGATACTACGACCAATCTCATTTTATCCGCGAATTTAAGCAGGTAACCGATCTGACGCCACGGGAATTCCGAAAAAAACAATTTGCACTGGTATATACCACAGAACAAATCCTCTTCTCCTGTCGCACTGTTGTCGAAATTGTACAATTCCTGCAGGTCACCGATTCCTATGTTTGTCTGAAAAATTAATAAAACAGACAAATTCATGAAAAAACTTATCGCGGTAGCCTTATTAACAGGTTTTAATTTTGGCTACGCACAGCAGGAAGACGGGCTGTCCGTCTCCTCTACCCTCCTTCCTGAAAACGAGGGAACACGTATACTCAAATCCGGATTTTCCTTTCAAAAAACCTTTTCCGCCAATGAAAGAGGAAATGCCCTGATGATAGGTGCATCCTATACATATTCAACTTTCAGTTTCGAAAAAAGATCCCATCCGTTTTCAACTTCCTCCCTCGAAAGATTTCATACGGCTTCCTTAAAGACAGGATGGATAAAAACATTCAATAGCAGGTGGAGATTAATGGCTGTCGTAGAACCCGGTATATCTTCCAATCTCAACGGCAATCTGCAATTCAGGGATTTTTCGCTTACCGCCTACGCAGTGGCCACACTATCTGGTAAAGACCTCACTTCTTTCTTCACGTTTGGAATGGCATATGATCTGCAACTCGGATTTCCCATTGGGGTGATTTCTTATTATAAAATAATTGACGAAAAATGGTCGTATCACTTAGGTGTTCCCAGTACTTACATTAACTACAATATAAATCGGAAGATAGCCCTTCAGCCATTTGTTAAACTGGACTGGACACTGGCCAATATCACCAAACCCATGCTCCCGGGACAGGAAAATAAAAAAAACAGGTTATCGCATATTGCAGTAGTTGGTGGACTGGGGTATCATCATCATATAGGTGATTCTTTCTCCTTGTTTGCCGAAGGCGGATACACCATTTTCAATGAAATGCAGATCCAGAATTATAAGCTGGATGATAACGCCCTTTATAATTTTGACCTGGAAAACATGTTTTACTTCAATATCGGGTTAAAATATAACCTGAACTAAAATGCTGTTAACAACCGTTTTTCAGGCAATAACATTCTGAACATATGAAAAACAACATACAGAGCAGGGTAGAGATTTTCAAGACAAACGTACAGGACGACATTACTGCGGACAGCTGCATCCTGGCATTATCCCTTCACTTTTCCCGTACCCGTTTTAACTTTGACCTGGAAGATTGTGACAGGATACTCCGGGTGGAAGGTTACCATATTGATATCGATAAAATTATTACCCTGCTGAAATCCATGCATATACATTGTTGCATGTTTACGGATTGAATTCTGTAAAAAAAGACAACCTGAAACCAAAGACAAAGTATAGTCTGTCGAAATTTAAGTATATTAGCCATTATACCCCGCGCAAAAACGGGAGATATACTTAATGCTATGACTCCACGAATAAAAGGATTATACCGGACATTGTTTATTCTATTGCCCGGTATACTTTTCGGGCAGGAATATGTACAAACCCCGGATATACGTATCGGGCACCAGCCGGAAATTGTTACCATAGCCGGGAAACCCACGGTTTACTACGAATTGCACATCACCAATTTCTCTGACAGTCCCGTACAATTCACCCGGCTGGATGTCATGGGACAACCGGACAGTATTCCTGTTTTCTCGATCACAGGTGATGAGTGGCAGCTTCGGCATAAAACGGCAGGCACGGCAGAACCTCTTCCCGATAATGTATTACCACCGGGAGGGGCCAGTGTTATTTTTATGGAATTTATCCTGCCACCCACGATAAAAAATAGAACACTAATACACAACTTTCGGTTTATACATCCGGAGAATGCCAAAACCAAACCGGTTTTCTTCACCGGTCCGGTACTTGAACCCCGGGAAACTACAGTTATCCTGGGCCCACCGCTACGTGGCGGCCCCTGGACTGCGATCTACAGCCCGGACTGGGAACGCGGGCACCGCAGGGTATTCTATACCGAAGGAGGAAAAGCGCGGATACCGGGGCGTTTTGCCATTGATTTTATGCAAACGGACAGTATGGGCAAACTTGTAAAAGGTGATGAGGACCAGGTTAAAAACTGGTACGGATATGGTGCTGATGTGCTCGCTGTAGTAGATGGTACGGTAGCATCGGCCAGAGATGATTTTACCGAAAGTGCCACTGTTTCCGGGCATCCCCGATATCCGTCGGAAAAAGCCACAGGTAATTACATTTCCCTGAAAATCGACGATAACAGGTATGTTTTCTATGAGCACCTGAAACCGGGAAGTATCCGGGTAAAAACCGGGCAAAAAGTTAAAAAAGGAGAGGTTATAGCAGCTCTCGGATTTACCGGGCAATCCACCGGCCCTCATCTGCACCTGCATGTGGCCGATGCCAACTCTCCCCTCGGTGCGGAAGGCCTTCCCTTTTTGTTTGAACACTTTTCCCTTCTTGGCTATTATACTGATTTTTCGCGCTTCGGAAAAATGCCCTGGGACCCTGCAAAAAAAGATTCGGAACAGGAAAAATACCAGGAAAGACCGGCTCCCAACACCGTTATCAGGTTTCATTAAGAAAGTGGAAAATTTCCTTATGTAAAGCAAATTTGTTAACTTTATCGATATCAAACCAACCATTATTACACCTTCATGGATCAATATATCTATTTATTCATTTCCGTTTTTTTATGTGTGCCCTGGATTATTTTCTTTCGTTCCAGGCCCGATTTAAGAAGAAAAATATGGAAAGCAAGTGTAATTGGCGGCTTTGCAGGTTTGATCGCGGAATTCTGGTATTTCCGCGACTACTGGCATCCTCCTTCCTCAGTTGGTTCTGCCACTGTTTCCCCGGAGGATTTTTTGTTCGGCTTCTTCGTTACGGGGCTGGCCGTATCTGTGTATGACGTGGTTTTCCGAAAAACCACTTCCAACGGGGAGCAACGCAGGAAAAAACACTTTGCCTTCCTTTTTCTCACTGGGGTCGGAGCCCTTTTTCTTTTTAACAACTTGCTCGGCTTCCATTCCATTTTTGTCAGTTCCGTTTCCTTTATTATCTTTTCCATAATAATGGTTATAGTCCGAAAAGACCTGTGGAGACCTTTACTGGCCTCCGGAATACTTATCCTGCTGCTCATCATTCCGATTTATGCGATCATTTTTAACCTCATGTCACCCACTTACTGGGATTCATACGGACTGTTGTCCGGAACTCCTTACGGGGCCACTATCCTGGGAAACATCCCGTTAACCGAGTTGCTGTGGTATTTCTCCTGGGGATGTATGGCAGGCATAGCCTACGATTTTGCATCGGGGAAAAAGAAAACTGCCCTATTCAGGTCTGAAAAATAAGCCGTTATACCTATAAAATTTCATTATTTTTCTGGACTTTTACCCTGTTGTCCTACTTTTTAATACAACCGCAAATGAAAATTATCTGCATTTTGTAGAGAAGACCCTAAGACTATTTAGTCTTGTGATACAAAAAAATACCGGATTATAGATCATTCAAAATTAGAAGTAATAACTGTTTGAGATTTTATCCATAATTTAGCGGACAAACCCCACTATTCACTAAAAGACAACAACATGAACACTCCCCTCCTTTCCTGTAAGTGGGCCATTGTAATCTTTTTTATTTTTTCAACGCTGACAACTTTTGCCCAGGTGGAACTTAAAAAAGACGAAGAACTCTATCTTAAAATTGATTCCCTGATCAATGCAAAAGACTATTTCCGAGCCCGGAAAATATACTCGGAAAACACGAACCGTCTCTCCCAACTCCACAGACTGAAAAGCGGATTTTTCCTGAATAATGTCTTTAACCGCCCGGATTCGTCCATCCACAAAATGAACCTTCTCCTGGGCAAACACGGCTCTGAAATTTCGGATAGCCTTAAATTCCGGTTACTTTCTATAGGGCATGTCAATTATTCGAAACTGTCCGATTATAAAAAGGCCAAAGAAACCCTGGCCTTATTACTCTCCGGGTACAAGGACTGGCTGACGGAAGAAGAAGAGGAAGATTATAAAAACACGCTGGCTATATGGTCGGCACTGGAAGGACAGCCAAAACAACGGATAGAAATAAAGAGTACCGTAAACCTGAAGATCTCCCGGGACAAAGCCCAACTTCAGAACCTGCTGGTGTCACTCGACTCGGTAGAACAGTATTTTGTCTTTGATACCGGGGCCAATCTTTCTACCATAACCGAAACAGCCGCCAAACGTTTTGGCCTCGTACTCCTGGACGGTACCATTAATGTAGATGCCATAACCGGGCACCAGATAAAATCGCGTATCGCCATTGCTCCGAAACTACATCTCGGTAGTCTCACGGTACATAATGCGGTTTTTTTGGTATTCCCGGACAACGCCCTGGCTTTTCCGCAAATAGATTACCAGATACACGGCATTATCGGTTTTCCTGTTATTGAAGGTATGAAAGAGATACAGATAACGAGTGACGACAGGTTTATCGTACCCGTAGAGCAAACTACTTTTGAAGAAAGAAACCTCGCCATAGATTTCCTCACCCCCCTCATCTACCTCAAAGATAAGACCGGGTTCGGTACGTATACCCTGGATACCGGGGCAATGAGCAGTATGCTGTACGATACCTATTATATTAAAAACGAAAAGAAACTGGACAAAGCCTATAAAGAGACGGACATTACTATCGGAGGTGCGGGAGGACTTATCACAAAAAAGGGAATGTATATTACTTTTACCCCGGAAATCCGTGAAAAGCAAGTACCTATGGATTCTATTATCGTACTGAAAGAAGCCCTGAAACCCGACAATCACTATCTGGGGAATATCGGCCAGGACCTGATCGGTAAATTTGATAAAGTAACGTTCAACTTTAACGATATGTTCATACGTTTCGACTAACCGGAACGCAATGGTTATTTTTAGAATACCTTTACATTCTATTTCGGCAATTTTTTCAGAAGTTTTTGCGCTTCGCCATACCTGTCCGAATCCTCCGGGATCTTTCTCAGAATTCCGGCACTTCCCGGATAATCTTTTTGTTTGAGCTTACTCAGGGCGCCATACCACATGGCTTCGCTACGGAATACGGAACGGGAAGTCATCAATCCTGCAAATACCTCGTCTGCCTCTTTAAACCGTCCCTGTTCCACAAGGGAAACAGCGTAGTACAGAGATATTTCCGTATTGGTCCCGTCTTCTTCGAGTATATCCTCGAATAAGACAGAGGCCTTTGCATAATCTCCCGCATTAAAAGCGGTCTCTGCCTCTTTCCGCAAAGTATGATCGTCTCCCCGTACCACCAGGCTTAACTGGGGGTAATCCGCATAATCCTCATAAGCAGGTACACCTATCCTGCGGGAAAAGAAAATGCCCAGAATAACAAGTACACTCGCGGCTACGGCCATTTGCCAGGGCCTGAGCCTTCGTATCCCTTTACGGGCATCCGTATTTTTAAGGAAATAGTCTTCAGATATATCCGACACCTTCTCCCGGAAAGCAGCCGTGTCATCCGCTTTACCGAAAGTACGGTCCAGGTAAGCAGAGACTTCCTTGTAAAGCGCTAATGATTCCCTTAATTCGTCATCGTGCAGTAAACGTTCCTCCAGCTTCCGTTTTTCCTCATCGGAAAGTGCGCCGGAAAGATAGTCTTCAAATAAAATGTAATCTTGCTCTTCCATCATCAGGAGGATTTTATTTTTTCATATTCGGGAGACCGGCGGATCATTTCCGTCAGCTTTCCGATGCAAAGCGATTTTTTCTTTCTGGCATAAGCATAAGTTATTCCCAATGCTTCTGCCACTTCTTCCATAGACCTTAACCGGAATGATGTCTGCAACAATTCCTTACATACCTTTCCCAGACGGTCGAACATCAACGTAAAGAGTTTTTCCTTTTCTCCGAAAATATCTGTCTCCATAACCTGTGCTTCCGCACCTTCATCCTTATATACGTTATCCCCTTCCGTTGTTACCTCTCTCCTCGAAGTTTTTTTCAGTTCGTTGAGCCACTTTCTTTTACACAACAGGAAAAAATAGGCATCGAACGGACAGCTAAGTATCAGATCTTTATCCCTTGCCTGTTTATAAATAATAACCAGCACCTCCTGGATAATGTCTTCGGCATCACTTGCCTCTCCGCTGTTATTGCAGATATAATGTACCACTTTAGGCGCAAACCTGTCGTAAATGGATTGTATGACCAGTGCATTATTTTCCAATAAGCCATTAATATACTTCTGGTCTTCATGAGTTTTATGTTCCGCCATATTAACAGAATTACCGAACTAAAATAAAAAAGTTTTCGCAGAGGGGTAACAAAATAAAGACCTATTTGATATAAAGGTGAAACAGAGAAAGAGTCACACTCAAAAAAAGAAATTATAAAAACCCAAAAACAGTACGTTATGAAAAATTCAATTTTAATTATCGCAACCGCAGTATTTACTTTTCTGAATGTAAATGCCGCAAATAAAAAAATGACCTTGAACACTTCAACCGAAGTTACGGAAATCACAAAAGACCGTATTACCAAAGTTTATGATTGGTCTGTAAAAACGGACAAAGGCATGTATAAGGGGACTTCACCAAATCCGGAACATGCCAACAATATGATTGCAATGGTAAGCCGGGGAGAGTTTATTATAGAAAAAGAAATAGTAAGCTTTTATGTACCGGAAAACGAAGCAAAAAACAAGGAAAAGAGAAATTATTTCTGGGAAGTTGAAACAGCTACCGGATATGCAAAAGGTTATGCTTCCACCGAAGATTACGCCTATAAAATGATTGCCCTGGTCGCTTCCGGTGAAATCATTATGTCAAAAATAATTTTCAGTCAATCAAGACAATGAACTCGTTTAAACATCAAAAAGTTTCAAACACACTGTGAGGAAACAAAATATTAATCCAAAAAGAAGAAATCATGAAAAACGTAAAAACACCATTGGCTATTGTAGTACTGGCAGCACTCTTGTTTACGGGATGCTCCCTGAGTGATGATGATGGGATTACCCCCATAGAGCTGCCTTTTGAAGCACCCACGGCAGAAGCATTTAACGACCTTAGAAATGCCGCACTGGAAAACCGGTTACAAACCGCAGAATTCCAGGCAGAAGACGGTATTACATTCACTTCGGAAAACGGGGTAACCCTGAATATCTTTCCCGGATGTCTTACGCTCAACGGGGATGCGGTAACCGGTGAGGTAGAACTGGAATTCATGGAATTTTTCGAAAAAGGCAATATGCTCCCGGCAAACAAGCCTACCATGGGACTTGATGCCGAAGGAAACAAGGCACTTCTGATCTCCGGGGGAGAATTCTTTATAAATGTCACCCAAAACGGGGAAGCACTGGAATCCGGCTGCAACATGCAAATGACAATCCCGGCAGACCTGACCGGAGGGCCCGACCAGGATATGACCCTTTGGGCAGGAACCATAGACGATGACGGCAACCTGGTATGGGATGAAACAGGAGATAACGACAACGGACAGGACAACGGTGTATTTGCGGAAGGCGACCAGTATTTCGCGTTCTTCGGGGAATTCGGCTGGACCAATGTAGACCGTTTTTACAACGATCCGAGACCCAAAACCACCTTACAGGTACAGGTTCCGGAAGGTTTCACCAATGAAAATTGTGCCGTATACCTCTCTTATGACGGTGAGGGAAATGCCCTGGCCCTGTTGGACACTTTCGATGCCAACACCAATACGTTCTCCGAACACTACGGGCAGATCCCGGTGGGATTGGAAATGCACGTCATCTTTGTTACCGAAGAAGACGGCCAGTGGCGATACGCTATCCAGGGCGTTACCGTGGCCGAGAACGATATCTACACTTTTACACTCGAAGACACGACCACAGGCAGCGAAGAAGACCTGGTCGATGCCATAAACGCACTGCCGTAAAGATATTTCTGGTTTTTTAGGTTAGTTAGTGCAAAAACCCCGCCCTGTCCGATCACAGGTTGCGGGGTTTTCTCTTTATTGCAACACCCCCTGTGTCAATGACTTTCACGTTCATTGTCCGCTTATCCTTTTTATCGCATTACGGATAAAAACTTTTTTGCTACATTTGAGTTACCAGCCAAAATCACCAATATCATGAAATCCGCATCATTTCTGCACTTTTTTTCGTTGTTCCTGCTGTTATCCGGCTGTAACCGGGACACCTGTTGCGACGAGCCCCTGCAAGAAATGAACTTCGAAGCTCCGGCGCCACAGGAATTCATTAACCTGCGGGAAACCGCCCGGGAAACGCTTTCCACTAATATAATCTTTCAGGCAGAACAGGGACTGGAACATACTTCCGACAACGGTACGATGATCATCATACCCCAGGGCTGCTTTACCTCGGCAGATGGCCAACCCGTTGATGGAGATATAACCCTGGAATTTATAGAATTGTACGACCGTAATGATATGCTGGTTGTCAACAGGCCTTCCATAGGGCAGATAAACGAACAAACAAGATCGCTTCTCATAGGCGGAGGGTTCTTTTATCTTAACTTTACCCGGAACGGACAAGAGATCATCGGCAACTGTGAAATACAGCTACGCGTTCCCGTTTCCCGAACCGGGGATGCTACAGCGGATATGTCTCTTTGGGAAGGTACGGAAAATGCGAATGGCAGTTTCTCCTGGTCTCCGCTTACACAAAGTGAATTTTTTACGGAAAACAGTTATTATATAGCCTATGTTTCCGGTAACGGATGGAAAGGTATCGCCCATGCAGCAAACTACGCGGGAAGAAAAACAGGTATGCAGGTATTGGCAAGCGACGGATATAATGGTGAAAATGCTGCTGTCTACCTTGCTTATGCCGGCGAAAAACACGGACTGGCACAACTTTACTGGGATGACGAGACATCCATGTTTACAGATCCTTACCGGCAATTTTCCCCGGACCTGGACATACACCTGTTGTTTATCTCCGCAGAAGATGAACAATGGCATTATGCCGTAAAAAGCGTAACTGCAGAAGCAGACAAGATATACACCATAGCCCATAGCGAAACAAGTACGGCAACCCTTGCGGAGTTGCTCACGGTAATTACAGAACTCCCCTAACCTACTTCTGTTTTCCGAATACTGAAAAAAAAAAAATAAAAGGTAACAATTAATACATTTTCCGGATATAAAGACAAACAACCTATGGAAACAAGCTTATAAAGCCGTTCACAGAAGGGAAATACCCTTCTTTTTCATGTTTTTAATAAATGAAATAACCAACCACATGCGGATTTTTATCTCTTTATTTTTCATTACGGTCTTCCGTTGTACTTTCGCACAGGAAGCACAACCTTCCGACACCCTGCAACGCACGGCCACTTTTAATTACAACATCTCCGGCAATGCAGTGGAACTTACAGCACAACCACCGGCCCTTATACAGATTGCAGGTGCGCCGAAAGCCTATTATTCTTATTTCTGGGAATTCGGGGACGGTGACTTCAGTCGGAACAAAGAGCCGAAGCACCACTATAAAAAAGAAGGAGAATACGAAGTAAATCTATGGGTTACCAATCATTACGACAACGGAAAAACACCTGCAACCCGTCCGCAGAAAATAAAAGTGGATAAGGTTACGGAAACCTATAAAGACGAGGCTTCCATGGAAGACTACCTCATCCTGCAAAGAAACCGGGAGCCCGTCCCGGCAGAAGATATTGTAGTTGTGTTCAGCTATAAAAATCCCAAAGAGTATGTTACAAGCGGCAAATTATACCTTTTTTATAACGAGTTAAAATACAAAGCCGATAATTTCAAACTTACGGATACCCGCACCTACCACGGAGAAAAGATCCGAACGGGTGAAGATTTTGTTCACACCGGTAATACCATACAGGATGGAACCCTGCTGGCATCCGCCGAAAACAAAATCCTTTACCTGAGACAACAATGGCAGGACAGCACGGAAAAAACCAACCTTCCCCTCTCCCTGGAAGAATCCAGGGCTTATTACAAAGACTGGAGTATCCTGGAATTTGACGGAATGTCTCCCAATGAAGAGCGAAATATCTTTTTCACACTTCGTACCACTCCCGAAATGTTAAAAGACACCAGTGCCATTATAACAGTGCGGAGCATTTATGTTCCGGACGAAAATTATGACAATCACAAAGTGAAGGAAATGGAGATGGAGATCGTTACCTCCCACGATCCCAACAAAATGTCTTCCAACGCCACCATTATGAATTATCGCCTGGTGCGATTCAAGACCTTTCGGTTTAAAACAAGATTTCAGAACAACGGTGAGGGCCCTGCCCGGACCATACGCCTGGAAACGGATATTCCCGATATGTTTGACAAAAGTACACTGGAAATTGAGGACCTCTATCCCGAATGTCCCGTTTGCCCGAAAGAAGAAAACATTACATACAGTTGCATCGACACTGCCTTTACCGAAAAAAAGGCTGTTTTCACCTTCAAAAATATTTATCTCCCGGGTAGCGAACAGAAAAACGTACAGGAATACGATTCCACCAAAGGCTTTGTAAAATACCGTATAAAACTGGCTAAGGATTTTCACAAAAAGAAAACCAAAAGCCGGACAGCCATATATTTTGATAAGAATGAACCTGTTATTACCAATTATGCCACTACCCGCTTTCTCCCCGGTATCTCTGTCGGTGCCAAAGCCGGTTACATGATAAGCCCGGACCTTGACAATCATCGCGAATATTTTGCAGGTGTTACCATTTCGCCCTACAAGTCTTATCGCGGTTACCTCCAGGCCGAGCTCATGGTCTCGGCGGCGTCTTTTGACGAAGTAAAACGGTTTACGGAAGAAGTTGTCAACGATAATGGTTTTACGGACTCCTATGATATGGAATCGCTTAACGAATACCGGAACATATCGTTATATCTCGTCCCGGTATCCTACAGGTACAACCTCAACAATTACCTCGCTGTCGGCACCGGAGTACAGCTCAAAACCGACCTGAGCAGCAGGCATTGTATTACCGATACCGGAGCGTATTCGCTCCTCATCCCCTCCGAAGGTGTGGATTTTCGTGACGAAACCAAAGATTTTGTCACACAAACAGAAACCACGAGTTCGTTCACCAATTTCCAGACCGGGATTTTTGTGGGATTCAATGCAGGATTTGCCAGGATAGGCCCGAGTATCGGCGCACGGTATGTCTATAATTTCAACGCCCCTAACAGCCAGGTTCAACTCTATGCCATATGGAAGTTCTAATGCCCCGTAACGTTAGGGAGCAGTATCGTTCAACACAAAAACATCCGGCGTGAAAAAAAAATTACTTTTATTGGTTTATTTACTGGCATTCATTCCGTTACAGGCACAGCTTACGGACAGCATATACCACACTGTGGACAGGCTGGTGAAAGATCCTGCCCCGCATATTTTGGCCCGGATGGAAGAAAAAGCATCTGCTTTTGAAAAACAGGCGGTTACTCCCGGGGAACACACGGCCATGCTTATACTCCAATGTAATATGGGATACCATTATCGGAAATCGGGAAGGTTACAAAAGGCTATTTCCTGTTACGAAAGCGCCTGGAAAAATTACCAGGACCATCAACTAACCGATTATGACATTATAGAATATTGCCTGAAACCACTTGGTAACCTTTACACGATAACCGGAAACTTCACCCAGGCCGAAAATACTATCAAATCCTATTTATTTCTGGCCGAAGAACAGGGAAACCAGGCCCAGAGAATTGCCGCGGTTCTCAATCTGTCCGTAGTATACCACAATACCGGAAATTTTCGCACAGCTATCCGGTTACTGGAGGACGATCTCAAAAATACCGTTCCGGATGCAAAACAAAAAGCTTTACTACTCAACAATCTCGCTACCAATTATTTTGCTCTGGAAGAATATGAAAAAGCGGAAGCCATCCTGCAACAGGCAACACAGATAAACCCGGAAATTACTTCCCCCATGTACCGCAATATGGCCCAGCTTGCCAAAAGCCGGGATCAGGTAACATTGGCACGGCAATATCTCGATCTCGCCGAAAAAGCCATGCAAGAGCAACCGTTTCAGGCAAGGGATATTGCCCGCCTATATGTGGAAAAATCCGAGTTATTTACGGTAAATAGCGATACGGTACAGGCAAAAGAACATCTTTACACAGCCCTTGATTTCCTTCTGCCGAACCGGAATAAGGATTTGCTGCCCAACGGAGAAACACTATACCCTGAGAATACACTGATCGCTGTTTTCGACGCCCTGGCAGCATTGGAAAACGACATGGAGATCGCCCTGGACTACTATGAACTGAGTTTTTACGTCACCGGATTACTACAGAAACAAATCATATCGCAGGAAACAAAAATCGTACACAGCAACGATAACCGGATACGAAGCGAAAAATGCATTGACCTGCTCTACAATGCCTATAGAAGCACAGATAAGGATCGTTATCTCGAAAGAGCTTTTCTCTATGCGGAGCGAAGTAAAGCTTCTGCCTTAAAAGATGCCATTTCCCAAAAAACACTGGCAGAAAAATTTCCGGGGGATTCCCTGCTCCTGAAAGAAAACACCCTGTCCTCTATCCGCGAAAATACCGTGGATAAACTGGTACGTGCACAACTCACCGGGAAAGGACAGGATTCCGTCCGGGCGTATACAGAAACCTTAAACCGGCTCAACCTGGAGCTGAAATCACTCCGCCATAAGATCGATATAAAATATCCTGAAACTGCTTTTTCCGGTATATCCGTTCCCTTGTTACAGGATAAACTGAAGAATGACAAAGCCAATATGATCGTATATTTCTCCGGAAAACAACACCTGTATACCTTTGTCTTTAGCAGAAATGGTGCTGAACTACACAGAAAAGACAATACAAATGCACTCCGGGAAGAGATACGTCACTTTATTTCCTTCTTTGATGATCCCTCCCGTATAAATAATGACGTAACAGCTTATACCAGTAGTGCTTACCAGGTATACCGGTCTCTGCTTCCTTCCGGAATACTCAATACCGAGTACCTGGTTATCGTACCGGACGGATTGCTTGGTTTTATCCCTTTTGAAGCCTTATTGATCGAGCCCGTGCAAAGCGATAACTATAACCGGATGCCTTTCCTGGTAAAACGGCAAAAAATGGTATACCAAACCTCGGCAGACTTATATCTCAGGGAATACCGGTATGCCGAAAAAGAAAAACTTCTGGGTATTTTCCCTGTTTTTGAAAATACTCCCATGGAGTTGCGATATTCCGAAGAAGAAGCGGAAAGCATAAGATGTATAACCGATGCGGATGTCCTAAGTGGAAAAGATGCCACCAAAGCCAATTTCCTTAAAAAAGCCGGAGATTACGATATTATCCACCTTTCCACTCACGCCAGCGGGGGAAATTTTGTAATTCCAGCCAACATTGAATTCCGGGATGATGTAATGTTACTTCACGAATTATATGGCTTACAACTAAAGCCCGCCCTTGTAGTACTGAGCGCCTGCGAAACCGGCATCGGGAAATTACAGCACGGCGAAGGGGCTATAAGCCTCGCACGCGGTTTTCAATATGCAGGAGCTAACAGGCTGCTGTTCTCTTTGTGGCAAGTAAATGACCGGGCTACCTCCCGGATTATGACACTATTTTATCAAAACTACGAAAAATACGTCTCTGCTTCCGCGGCAAATCATCAATCCAAAATAGATTACCTGGGAGACAAAGAAGTCCCCCTGGCCCGAAAATCCCCTTATTACTGGAGCGGGTTCGTATACTATGGAAATATACAGCACGAAAAACTCCCGGCTTCTTCCCAGTTTATTGTTTCAGGTACTTTGATAGCCCTGCTTTGCACAGTGCTCTTCATCGAATTTTACCGGAGAAAAAAAAGAAAAAAACACCGATCGGCCCGGGGAAGATAAAACCGGACATGAATATAAAAATCGTGAAATCCGAAACCCGGGCCTCACAAGTGGCGTTAATTTTATAAATTGGCAGAAAATATCGGCTTCTTACTAAAAACAGCCACGAATACACGAATGATTTTCAGAAAACCAATCCCATTATTCGTGAATCAGTGGCTGAAATTTTAAAAAAAACGATAGTAATAGTCCTTTTTTCAACACAATGCCAATTTCCGGGAACCCTTATATAATCCGCTATTGTCACATTTTTGCCTGTATCCTTCTAACAGGCATTGTTTTCTCCTGTTCCGGTTTTAAGGAAAAAAAAACGGTAAAGATCGGTTTCTCCCAGGGTATGACCACCGACGACTGGAGGAAACAGATGAACAAATCCATGCAGCTGGAAGCTTCTCTGCACGACAACGTGGAGCTGACCATACTGGATGCCGATGACAATGCGGAAAAACAGGTAACAGATATCGAAGCGCTTATCCGCGACCAATCGGACATTATCATTGTTTCCCCCATACAATCCCAGCCCCTTACCGCGGTGGTGGAGCGGTCCGTAAAAGCCGGTATCCCGGTTATCGTTATAGACCGGAAGATAGAGAACGAAAGCTATACCGCATATCTCGGCGCGGACAATATAGAGGTGGGAAGGAACGCGGGCCGGTACATAGCCTCCGGGATCCCATATAAAGAAGGAAAAATAAAAATCGTTGAGATAAAAGGGCTTAAAGGATCTTCCCCGGCCCACGAGAGAAGCCTGGGATTCGGGCAAATCATAAACCGTTTTGAAAAACTGGAGATCGTTGCTGCTATAGACGGCAATTGGGAAAGCGAATCGGTAAAAGAACCCTTGCGAAATATCCTGGAAGCGCATAAAGATATCGATTATGTATTCTCCCACAACGACCGCATGGCCCTCAGTGCCTGGGAAGTGGCCAGAGAAAAAGGTGTGGAGAACAAAATAAAATTTATAGGGGTCGACGGGCTCAACACCCTCAACGGCGGTATACAACTCGTTCAGGACAAGGTATTACAAGCCACCATTTTTTATCCTACGGGTGGGAACGAAGCCATAAAACTCGCCCTTAAAGTCCTCCGGAACGAACCTGTTTCCAAGAACAACATACTTAGTACCACAGTCATAGATTCCGTAAACGCGGACATTATGAAAAACCAGTTGGACAAGATCGGCCGACAGCAGGCAAGTATTGAAAACCAGTTGCAAAAACTCTCGGAACAGGAAAAGAAATACGCCACCCAGACCAATCTCATCAAAATACTGACTTTTTTCCTGGTGCTTATTCTTTCCCTGGCCCTTTACAGTATTTATTCTACCTATGTTATCAGTAAAAAGAAAAAGCTGCTGGAACTGCAAAGTGAAAAGATCACCCTGCAACAAAACGAAATAGAAAAGATCGTCGGGCAGGAATTCCGTACCAGGCTGGACACCATCATAGAACAACATCTGGATAATCCGCAATTTACAGTAGAAGAGCTGGCCCGCAGATTAAACCTGTCCCGCGTACAACTCTACCGCAAAATAAAAGGGATGTTCGGCGTGAGTGTCAATGAATATATCAGTAGTATAAGACTTGAAAAATCCAGGGAGATGCTCCGCCAGACCTCCCTGAACATAGCCGAAATAGCCTATGCCTGCGGGTTTTCCTCTCCCAATTATTTCTCCACTTCATTTAAGAACAAGTACGGTATCACCCCGAAAGAATATAAGAACAGCCTTTAAAACCCGGGCAATTCCCGAATGTTTATAAGGAAAGAGAGCCCAAAAGCTTATATCACGATAAATAATATCTTGAGTCAGGGTGCATAAGACGATTATAATTAGTACTTGACAAAAATTGTTTTAACCATATTTTTCGGAAAATCAGTTTTACCCCAACCATTTCGACTGTCCCGATATTTATCGGGCTCAATGCAACACCTAAAGGGAGTCTGATTATACCCGAGATACTCCTGTAAAAATAGCAGACCGGATTGGTAATATCCCTTTATTACCACCTTTTTGCCCGCGGATTTACTTTCTTATCATCCGGGGCAGCGTTTTGTTGGAGAACCATACTGTTAACCCGGTGTTAAAACCATGTAACCTCAGTGTAATTTTTGTTACCTGAGTATAACTATATCGTTATCGTAAAGAATTTGCAAAAAACAAACCCATTGATTTGCAACATCTTAAAAAAATAAAGCACAAGAAAATCAAAAACGAAATGATTTGAAACATCACTAAAATAAAACACCGGTTTTTAAGAATAGTTTAGCATTCATCACAATAAATTAAAAGATGAATAAAATTATTCTTTGGTCGATTACGGCAGCATTGGCCGGTTTTTTATTCGGTTTCGATACGGTAGTTATCTCCGGCGCGGATAAGCAATTGCAATTACTGTGGAACTCTTCCGATGCTTTTCACGGTTCCGTAGTCATGGCCATGGCTTTGTGGGGTACGGTAGTCGGCGCATTGTTCGGCGGGATTCCCACGAACCGGATAGGAAGAAAAGACACCCTTATATTAATAGGTTTCCTTTATTTGATATCTTCAGTAGGATCCGCCCTGGCCTACGATCCTCATACTTTTGCATTTTTCCGTTTCATAGGCGGACTGGGTGTAGGAGCCTCCACTATTGCCGCACCCGCTTACGTATCGGAAATTGCCCCGGCCAGGAAAAGGGGCCAATTAGTGTCCCTGTACCAATTCAATATTGTACTGGGCATACTCATCGCCTTTATTTCCAATTACCTGCTCAGCGATGCCGGTGAGAATTCATGGCGCTGGATGATGGGTGTCGAAGCCTTTCCTTCGCTGATATATCTGCTCTTTGCCTTTAACCTGCCCAAAAGCCCGAGATGGCTCATTTCCAGGAAACAAACAGAACGTGCAAAAGCCATCCTGAAACTCATTGATCCCGACAGCGACCCGGACCGTTTGGTTAAAAAAATACAGGAAGGAGCGGCAACCACCAGTTCCGGCGAGACCATATTCATGAAAAAATACAGGTTTCCCCTTATCCTTGCCTTCCTTATTGCCATGTTTAACCAATTCTCCGGCATTAACGCTTTTCTTTATTACGCCCCGCGGATATTCGAAGAAGCCGGCCTTGAACAGAACACCGCCCTGCTCAGCAGTGTGGGGATAGGTGTGGTAAACCTGTTGTTCACACTGGCCGGGGTAATGCTCATAGACAAACTGGGCAGAAAGACCTTATTATTATACGGCTCATTCGGCTATATTTTTTCCCTCTCCATGGTAACCGCCTCCTTTTATTTCAACTGGGGCGGACTATCGGTTCCTCTCTCCCTCTTTGTCTTTATAGCATCGCATGCCATTGGACAAGGGGCGGTAATATGGGTGTATATATCCGAAATATTCCCCAATCACCTGCGTCCGGCCGGACAGGCATTCGGATCGTCCGTGCACTGGATACTCGCGGCAATCATCCCCTCCCTGATCCCCATGCTTTTTGCCAGTGTGGGCTCATGGCCGGTTTTTATGTTCTTTACGGTAATGATGGTCCTGCAACTCCTGTTCGTATGGTTTGTCATGCCCGAAACCAAGGGGATTTCGCTGGAGAAAATACAATCCCGGCTGAAAATTAAAGACAAAACCCCGGCGATAAACCTCAAACATTCCCGGGAATGATCGTGCATTATAAACCCTGGATACAATACTAAAATAACGCTTTAAATAATCAATCCCAGTAATTATGAAAAACACACTAAAAAACCAAGCGATGATACTGACAGCTTCCCTGTTCATTCTCATCGCCTGTGGTCAGAAAAACAGGGAAAAGGGAAAAACAGATCCCGAAGGTCCGGTTCTCAGCGAAGAAGAGATCTACAGACCTGACTTCCATTTCACGCCCAAAGAAAAGTGGATGAACGACCCTAACGGCATGTTCTATCACAACGGATATTATCACTTGTTCTTTCAGCACTATCCGGACTCTACCGTCTGGGGCCCCATGCATTGGGGACATGCGGTAAGTACGGACCTGCTGAACTGGAAAGAACTTCCGATAGCTCTCTACCCTGACGAATCGGGCTATATCTTTTCGGGAAGTGCCGTGGTAGACCATGAAAACACTTCCGGCTTCGGAGAAAACAGTGCCCCTCCCGTAATAGCCATGTACACCATTCACAACCCGGAAAAAAGGGATAACGACCAGATCGATGTAGAATCCCAGGGTATCGCCTACAGTACGGACGAAGGGATGACCTGGACGAAATACCAGGGCAACCCGGTCATTGAAAACCCGGGTATAAGGGATTTTCGCGACCCTAAAATAGTACGTGATACCATACGCAATCAATGGGTTATGGTTCTTGCCGCCCAGGACCGGGCTAAATTTTACCGTTCCGAAAACCTGAAAGACTGGGAATTCCTTTCGGATTTCGGAGTGGAAACGGGCGCTCACGGTGGCGTTTGGGAATGCCCGGACTTTTTCCCGATGATTGCAGAAGATACGGGCGAAACCAAATGGGTATTGCTTCAAAGCCTGAACCCCGGAGGACCCAATGGCGGTTCGGCTACCCAGTATTTTATAGGTGATTTTGACGGTACTGCTTTTGTTTTAGACCCCGGATTTGAAACGGAATTAAATAAAAGAAAAGCCTTTTGGATCGACTACGGCAAAGACAACTATGCCGGGGTCACCTGGTCCGGCATTCCGGATAGTGACGGCAGGAAACTCTTTATCGGGTGGATGTCCAACTGGGAGTATGCCCAGCAGGTCCCCACCACCGCCTGGCGAAGCGCTATGACTGTTCCCAGGGAACTCCTTCTGGCTAAAAACGGTACTTCCTATCAACTCTCGTCAAAACCGGTAAAGGAATTAAAAGACTTCCGTTCGAAAGCATTCCGAAAACAGGATATTCCCCTGGATGCTCCCTTCGTGTATAACAAAAAGGATGGCCCAGGACTCAGCAGCACAGAAATCCACCTGAGCCTGGAAAAACTCGGTAAGCAGACCTTTACATTCCAACTGTACAACACCGTCGGAGATACGCTTTCCTTTGGTCTCGACAATGCAAAAAAGGAGTTCTTTATCGACCGGAAGCAGGCCGGACAAACGGATTTTTCCGAAAAGTTCGCCGGAAAAACAGCTGTTGCTCCCAGGTTTTCCGGTTCGGATACGCTGGATGTACATATTGTACTGGACAAAACTTCCATCGAGATATTTTACGATAACGGTAGCGTGGTCATGACAGAAATATTTTTCCCGAAAGCCCCTTTTGACACTTTTGGCCTTACTGCAGCAGATTCAGAAGCTATCCTAAAAGAGGTAGCTATTCATCAATTAAGATTCAATTAACCAGAAAAACCAAAACATATGAAACGATTATTGTTCTGCCTTCTGCTTCTGGCACAGGGCTACCTGTATGCACAGGAAACCGGAGTAAGCGGTACGGTGACCTCGTCGGAAGACGGGTTTCCCCTGCCAGGGGCCTCTATCCTGGTAAAGGGAACTACCAAAGGTACCGTGACCGATTTTGATGGCAATTACAGTCTCGCCGATATCCCCGCCGATGCCATACTGGTATTCAGCTACGTGGGATTTGTGACAAAGGAGGTTCCTTTAGGCGGAAAAACACAGATCAACATTGCCCTGGATACAGATTCGCAGCAACTGGATGAAGTGGTCATTGTAGGATATACCAGGGAACGAAAAGTGGAAATGACAGGTGCTATTTCCGTAGTAGACATGGCCCCTCTGGAAGGACAAAGCATGAGCTCCGGAAGTACGATGCAGGCCCTCCAGGGCCGTGTTCCCGGGCTATTCGTAGAGAAATCGGGAGACCCTACGGGGGCAAGCAGCCGTATCCTTATCCGGGGAGTGAGCACGCTGGGGGACAATAATCCCCTTTACGTTATAGACGGGGTGCCTACCATTCGTCCGGAAGTCTTTGCCAGTATCAATCCGAGTACCATAGAATCCGTTCAGGTACTCAAGGATGCTTCGGCTTCTTCCATATATGGAGCAAGAGCAGCCAATGGTGTTATCGTTGTCAGCACCAAAAACCGCGCAAAGGGAGAAGGTGAAAAATTCAGTGTCAGCATAAACTCCAACATCTCGGTACTTTCCGAAAAGAAACAACGCTACGACATGCTGAACGCACAACAGAGAGGTGAAGCATTATGGCGGGCTTCGGTAAACGACGGGGCCGATCCTAACAATGCTTACGGGGAAATCTACGATTTTAACTGGAACGGCGACTTTAATAGTCCGGTGCTGAACAGCGTATCCGTACAGCCCTACGTAGGCGGAAATACCAATGTTCCCGCAGGAGATACGGACTGGCAGAAAGAGACCTACGAAACCGGGTATGTATACAATAATGATGTGAGTATTTCCGGGGGGACCGACAAATCCTTCATGCTGCTCAACCTGGGGTACCTGAAGAATACGGGAATCCTGAAATACACGGGTTACGAACGTTATTCGGCCAAGTTTAACGGAAACGTAAAACTATTTAATGACAAGGTACGGGTAGGAGTGAATACCCAGCTTTTTACTTCGACCGAAACCCTCGCCTCTCCCGATGTGGGAAGCGCTCCCACTCCCGGGCTGGCCATTACGATGGCACCGACTATCCCCGTCTTTACGGCTACGGGAGAATATGCAGGGCCCATCGGGTCCGGATACTCCGACAGGAACAATCCCGTGTATATGCAATACATCAACCGATGGGACAATACCGAAAGGACCACTCTTTTCGGAAATATATTTGCCGAAGCCGATATCTTCGACAACCTGACCTTCCGTACCTCTGTGGGAATAGATCACAACCGCTTTCACCGGAAAGATATAGAAACCACCGTACAGAATGGTTTTATAACCAGGAGTGTCAACAAACTGACCCATGATACCAACGACTATACCAGTTTTACCTTTACCAACACCCTGAACTATGAGTTGGAACTTGGTAATCACAGGATCGGGGTCTTGCTCGGTACCGAAGCGATAAGGACGGATTTTAATTCCATCATATCCTCCGGCCAGGGCTTTGCCATAGAAACCGAAGATTATTTTACCCTTGGCGCTGCTTCGGGGAACCGTACCACAGACGGTACCACAACAGGAAGCCGTTTATGGTCGCAGTTCGGTAAACTTAGTTATGCCTTTGCCGATAAATACCTGGCTTCCTTTACCCTTAGGCGGGACGGTTCTTCACGTTTCGGGGAAGATAGCCGTTACGGGTATTTCCCGGCAGCAACCGCAGGATGGCGTATCAATCGAGAAGACTTTCTGAAGGAGAGCAACATCATATCCGATCTCAAAATACGTGCAGGTTATGGTGAGGTTGGTAACCAATCTATAGGCGATGTGGCTCGCTTCGGGTTATACGAAGCACGGTACGGCCCCAATCAGAATGTATATGTGCCGGATTTCTTCAATATTTATTACAATGTAGGAACGGCCTATGACCTCAACGGTAATAATACCGGGAACCTGCCTTCCGGGTTCGTTTCCATACAGGCGGCCAACAGCGGACTGAGATGGGAAGAGACCAGCGAAGTAAATATCGGGCTGGATTTCGGGCTGTTCCAAAACAAGATAGCCGGTTCTTTCGATTATTTTGTGAGAAATACGGAAGGTATCCTAATACAGCCTCCTGTCGCCTCGGTACTGGGCGAAGGCCGGCAACGCTTTCTCAACGGGGCTTCTACCCGTACCAAGGGATGGGAGTTGTCCGTAGCCTATTCCGACACCTATGAAAACGGGCTGTATTTTGCCGTATCCACCAACTTCGGAGCCTTCAGGGACAAAATAACCGAACTCCCCGAAGAAGTAAGGACCGCTTACCCAGGAACTGCGGAAAACTCCATCATCGGGCATTCCCAGTTCTCTATTTACGGGTATAAAACGGACGGGCTGTTCCAAAGCCGGGAAGAAGTAGAGGCACACGCCACCCAGGTAGGCGCCAGACCGGGCGGAATCAAATTCATGGACCTCAACGAAGATGGTATTATCAATGCGGACGACCGCGACTTCCTGGGTACTACTCTCCCCGATCTGGAATATGGTATCCGTATCGATCTCGGGTATAAGAACTTTGATCTATCGGTATTTGGTTCCGGAGTCACCGGGCGTATTGGGCTTGATCCCTATATTTTCTGGAACAATTTTGTACAGGGACGGGAAAATGCCGGACTGGGTGTCCTCAATGCCTGGACCCCCGAAAATACCAATACGGATATCCCTTCCCTCTCCCTGGTAAATAATGACACACAGGACTCCGATTATTTGTATCGCAACAATTCCTATTTTAAACTCAGGAATGCCCAGCTGGGATATAATCTGCCGAAGGAACTCATCGCAAAATGGGGAGGGATGACCAATCTCCGGTTTTATGTACAGGGAGAAAACCTGTTCTGGCTAACCCCGAAAAACTTCGTGGGGGCCGACCCGGAAAGAACTAATGTCAATACCATTCCCGTTCCTACCACTTTTTCACTTGGAGTCAATATCGGGTTTTAAAATGGGATAATGTGCCAATAGATAATTGGATGATATACCGATGACTTTAAACTTGTAATAAAAATAAACACATGAAAGCAATTCACACCATATACTATACTTTCCTTGCCGGGGCATTCTTATTGATGTCCTGCAGCAAGGATTTCCTGGAATACGATCCTAAAGGGCAGGTTCCCGAAGAGGATATTGCCACTGTTGAAAATGCCGAAAGCCTGGTGACCACGGCTTATGCCGGTATTGCTAACGATGAAATGATAGGCCCCCTCACCCATTTGTGGGTGTACGGAAGTGTGCGTTCGGACGATGCCTATAAAGGTGGAGGCGGAAGGGGCGATGTCGCTGTAGTAGACCACTACGAGCAGTATAACCTTACCCAGGCCGATGATGGCGACCAGATGATACCGCGTACCTGGACCAATTTTTACAAAGCTATTTCCCGGGCCAATTTTGCACTGTCGGTAATCGGGGAACTTTCCGAAGAAGAATTCCCACTAAAAACCACCCGGATGGCAGAACTTCGCTTTCTAAGAGGGCATTCCCACTTTATGCTGAAACTGCTTTTCAAAAAGATCCCTTATGTTACGGAAGGCCTCAGTGATGAGGAGATACTACAGATCTCCAATGATGTGGACAATGACGAACTCTGGAACAAGATCGCTGAGGATTTTCTCTTTGCTTTGGAAAACCTTCCCGAAACCCGCGAACAGCCCGGACGTGCGGATAAAAATGCCGCGGCCGCTTATCTGGCCAAACTAAGATTATACCAGGCTTACGAACAGGATGAAAATCACCAGGTTGTAAATATCAATACCTCGCGACTGGAAGAAGTTATTACTTATGCAGACGAAGTGTCCGGCAGCCTGGAACCGGATTTTGCGAATAATTTTCTTGACGGCCATGACAACGGTACCGAATCGATATGGGCCGCACAGTTTTCAGTCAATGACGGTACGGAAGTAGGCCGGGCAAGCTATGTAACCGGGCTGAACTCACCGCACGGTACTTCACTGTACGGTTGCTGCGGTTTTCACCTGCCAAGTCAGAACATGGTCAATGCTTTTAAAACCGATGAGGATGGGCTGCCCCTAACCGACGGTTTCAATACTTCGGATATGATCGATCCCGCAGATTTTACAAGTGTCGACCCCCGGCTCGACCATACCATAGGCGTACCCGGGCGTCCTTTTAAATACCGGAATACGGTAAGTGAAGAGGGCGATATGATTTACCGCGCAAGCTGGGCCAGGGACCCCGGCGTGTACGGTTTTTTCGGAAATATGAAAGAGCAACAGGCCCCGGACTGCTCCTGTTTTGTAAAAGAAGGTCCCTTTATAGGTACCTCCAAAAATGTGGACTTTATACGCTATGCCGATGTATTGCTTTTTAAGGCCGAGGCCCTGATACAACTGGGCAGGTACAATGAGGCACTGCCTATCATCAATGAGGTACGGCAGAGAGCTGCAGCAAGTACGGTCCGCCCGCTGGAAGCCGGGGCAAGCGATATATACAATATAGAACCGTATCCCTCTTTTTCTTCCAAAGAAGAAGCTCTGAAAGCACTGAAATTCGAGAGAAGACTGGAATTTGCCATGGAAGGGCACCGGTTCTTCGACCTGGTACGGTGGGGTGAAGCTGCCGAAGTATTAAATGCTTACCTGGATGAAGAAAAAACCAAACGGGACTTCCTGGCCAATGCCCGTTTCACCGCGGGAAGAGACGAATATTACCCGATCCCGCAACGGGAGATCGATTTTACCGGGGGTGGATTGTACAAACAAAATCCGGGGTATTAATACAACTGTCACATCGGGCGCAGTCGGGATGTCTTTCACGACCGGAACCTCTCGGCTGCGCTACCGAAGACGTTTTTTTGTAAAAAATTGAATTTCAAACACATAAACAACTGTCAGGTCGAGCGTAGTCGAGACCTCTTTGAGAGACCATTCGAACTAAAACCCCCTCGACTACGCTCGGGCCGACAGATACGTCATTATTAATTTATACGGTTGCTAAAACGTTAGTTCTCGGAATGACTATTAAAACAGGGAGATCGAATTCAGACTTCCCATATTTAATTTTTCGTAATTTGTAACGGCAAACCAGCCTGAAATCCATAAAAGTGAATAAAGAAAAAAAACTCAGGGTAATATCTTACGGTGAAGTGTTGTGGGATTGTTTTCCGGATCACAAAAACATCGGCGGAGCACCGCTTAATGTGGCTATGCGTATGCAGTCCCTCGGATGCGATGTAAGCATGATAAGTGGCATAGGCCGTGATGATGACGGTAAAGAAATAAAATCATACCTCGAAAAGAACGGGGTCAATACCAAAGGAATTGCCGAAATAGAAAACCACTCCACCGGTACGGTACAGGTTACCCTCAATGATCGTGGCTCCGCCACTTATGAGATCACCTACCCCTCGGCCTGGGATAAAATACCATTTACCGATACGGCAGAAAAACTGGTCAATACTTCCGACCTTCTGGTATATGGCAGCCTTGCATGTCGTGACGAGGTAGCCAGGAATACCTTACATAAATTACTGTCCGGAAACATCCGTAAAGTATTCGATGCCAATTTAAGGAGTCCGCATTATACTATGGACACCTTAAAAGACCTGATGGACAAAGCCGATTTTATAAAATTCAATGATGACGAACTCTACGAGATCTCGGAAGCATTGGGTTCTCCCTACAAATCCCTGGAGCAGAATATGGAGTATATGGCGGAAAAAACCAATACACCGTCCGTATGTGTAACCAAAGGCAGACACGGTGCGGTATTACTTCACGAAGGAAAGTGGTACTATAACAGTGGTTATAACATCAGGGTAAAAGATACGGTAGGCGCAGGCGATTCTTTTCTTGCCACATTACTTACCCACTTGTTCCATCACAAATCCCATCCGCAGGAGGCCATACATTTTGCATGTGCCATGGGTGCATTGGTAGCGGAAAGCGAAGGCGCCAATCCCGTTATAAGCAGGGAAAGGATATCGGCCTTAATGGTACGGTAAAAACGTTTTTATCCGGCTATATTTTCTTTTTCCACAGGCTCATAAGAAGGCATTTTCCTTTCGAAAATGTCTTCTATACATTTTATTTCATCGGCATAGATCGTCTTTTTACGCATAGCAAAGTAAAGTGTGTTCTCTATGGGTGTTTCCCCTTCCCAAAGCAATTGTATATTCCCTTTTTCTATCTCATCCGTACACAGAAAATCGGGAAGTACGGCAAGGCCCTTTGCCCTGCTCAGGCAACGTACGATAGACGTCTTGTTCGGAACAATGTAATTGCACTTAAAATCGGGATGTCTATTGAAATTCACATTCCAGAACTTTTGTAAATTTTCCATATCGCCTGTAGTCCCGTACCAGGTCTGGCATTTCAGCCACCCCTGCAGGCCGTCACTATCTCCTTTCAGCAACTCTTCAAAACCGTTCAGATCTGTATCCCTCCCGGCCACAAGCACTATTTTTTCTTTGGAAAAGGCCCGGTAATCTATGTTTTTATCCTGTCCTTTACGGGAACTTATCACCAGGTCGAGTATTCCCTTATCCAGGTCGTTAAGGGCATCCTTGTATTCCACAAATTTGATAATGACATCAAAAGGTAAAGTGGAAATAAACGGCTCTACAGTATACTGGAAGGTTTCCATACACATCCCTATGCTAATGGTAGGTTTGTCCTTTTCCGTACTTTTCCGGAAACACTGTTCGGCATCCTCCAGTTTGGCTATAGCTTCCTTAATGTGATTATACAATACCTTTCCTCTCTCCGTAGGCACCATTTTTCTCGAAGAACGATCAAATAATTTATACCCTGTATAGGACTCCAGCGAACCGAGATGCAGACTTACCCCGGGCTGGGAAGCATAAAGCGCCTGGGCAGCGCCGGTAAGGGTTCCCGTTTCATAAATAGCCTTAAAAGTCCTGTACCACTCCAGATTTACCATTTTTACAACTATTATAATTATGATACAAATATATGATTTATATTATTTTAATAATACATAAAGTAGCTATAATTTTGTCCTGTAATCTTAAAAAACATACCTATGCAAAAGATATTCATTATTAACGGCGGACAAAAATTTGCACAATCGCAGGGCCGGTTTAATGAAACCCTGGCAAACATAACTCATGATTTCTTTAAAACACGGGAAGGGTTTGAAGTAAAGACCACTAATATTAACGAGAACTATATTCCGAAAGAAGAAGCCGGGAAATTCGCCTGGGCAGATGCGGTCATTTATCACATGCCGATCTGGTGGTTTCAACTTCCCCATAAATTAAAGGAATACATAGACCATGTTTTCGAAAGAGGAGAAATATACAATGGCGACGGCCGTTCTTCTGCAAATCCTGCTATCAATTACGGTACGGGCGGATTGCTCAAAGGAAAAAAATACATGGCTACCACCAGCTGGAACGCGCCTAAGGAAGCCTTTACCCTTCCGGGGGAATTCTTTCAGCAAAAAAGCGTGGACGAAGGCATTTTGTTCGGGTTTCACCGGATGAACGCCTTCATCGGGCTGGAGCCACTGGAAGGGATCCACTTCCATGATATTGTCAAGAACGGAAATATGGAAAGGGATGTGGCCGTATACAAGGCTCACCTCGAAAAAGTATTTTCCCCGGTAATTTCGGGACAGAAGCGTTTAGCATAACAATACCGTAAATATCTATCGTCTTATGAAAAAAAGCTTATTGTCCCTGGCATTGGGAGGTCTTGGTATCGGCGTTACCGAATTTACCATTATGGGGATGTTGCCCGATCTGGCCAAAGATTTCGATATTTCCATCCCGGTAGCGGGCTACCTTATTTCAGCCTATGCGCTGGGAGTAGTGATCGGCGCACCGCTGCTGGTTATAGGTATGGACAGGTTTTCGCCGAAGAAAGCACTGGTGTTGCTGATGGTCCTGTTTACCCTGTTCAACGGGCTGTCTATTATTGCCCCGAGCTATGAACTTCTCCTGCTATCCAGGTTTGTCTCCGGGCTTCCGCACGGCGCTTTCTTCGGGGTAGGGTCTGTAGTAGCCAACAGACTGGCGGATAAAGGCAGGGAAGCACAAGCCGTAGCCTTTATGTTCTCCGGACTTACCGTAGCCAACCTGCTCGGTGTTCCGCTGGGCACATATATAGGACATCACTTTTCCTGGCGCTATACCTTTTTACTGATCGCCTTTATAGGGTTGGTTACCATCCTGGCACTGCGGTTATGGATGCCTAAAACAGAACCGAGGAAAAATGCGGGAAATCCCTGGAAAGACTTTGCCATTTTTAAAGATGGTAATGTCTGGTTTATGGTATTGATATTTTCCGTGGCACCGGGTGCGCTCTTTGCTTGGATCAGCTATATAGCTCCCCTGATGACGGAGGTATCGGGCATTGCCGAAAAGCACCTGCCTTATATTATGATCCTCGCGGGATTCGGAATGTTTGTCGGGAACCTGATCGGCGGGAAACTCTCCGATGCCTTTTCCCCTTCCGCAACCGTTATCGCGGTACTGGGCTTCCAGATACTGTGTATGGTCCTGATCTATTATACCGCATCCCACTCCTGGGCCTCGCTGGCCATGACATTTCTTACCGGGGTAGCCACCTTTGCCATTGTTCCACCACTTACCGTATTACTGCTCAATTCGGTAAAGAGCGAAGCGGAAATGCTGGTGGCTTCCCTGGGGCCGGCTTGTTTTAATATTGCAAATGCACTGGGAGCATTCCTGGGTGGCATTCCTATAGATATGGGCTATGGCTATACTTCCCCGGAATGGGTCGGCGTTGCCATGGCGACGGCGGGCATCGCCATTTCACTGTTGTTTTTAAGGCGCAACAAAAAACTGAAATACGCAATGGAAAACAAATAATTTGCAACCCTAAAATATATTACCATGAAATATATAGAACTTTCCCTTTTCAAAGGTCACAGGGTGGGGCCATATACCACCAAAAACAGGATCATTATGCCTCCAATGACCAGGTCCAGGGCGGCAAAAGGTGAAGTGGCCACCGATCTCATGGCCGAATACTACAGCCAAAGGGCATCTGCGGGACTTATCATTTCCGAAGGTACACAGATCAGCAAACAGGGACAGGGTTATGCCTGGACTCCCGGAATATATACACCGGAACAGGTGAAAGGCTGGAGAAAGGTTACCGATGCCGTACATGATGCAGGCGGACTGATCTTCGCCCAGTTATGGCATGTAGGCCGTATTTCCCATACTTCCCTGCAACCCGATAACGGAACACCTGTTTCTTCATCTTCCCTGGTTGCGGAAGGTGTTAAGGTCTTTATCGATCCCGAAGGCAAAGGCGCTGAAAACGGGGCAGGTGAAATGGTACAGCATTCCACGCCAAGAGCGCTTACCACTCCGGAAATCCGGGAAATCATACAGGATTATGCAAAAGCTGCAAAAAATGCCGTGGAAGCCGGTTTTGACGGCGTGGAACTTCACGGGGCCAACGGGTACCTCATTAACCAGTTCATAGACTCACAGGCCAATAACCGAACGGATATATACGGTGGTTCCCTGGAAAACAGGTTGCGGTTCCTGGACGAAACCGTTCAGGCCGTTACCGCTGCCATAGGAAAAAAGAAGGTAGGAGTACGTCTTGCTCCCCTTACTACCTTACAGGGTGCAGTAGATGACAACCCGGAAGAAACCTATACGGAAGCAGCAAAAATCCTGAATAAAAGGGGGGTTGCTTATATACATATAGCGGAAGCGGACTGGGATGATGCGCCTTTAATGCCGGTGTCTTTCAAACAAGCATTGCGCAAAGTATTTGCCGGCTCCATGATCTATTCCGGAAAATATACCCGGGAAAAAGCCGAAACCGCCCTGGCCGATGGTTGGGCAGATATGATCGGCTTCGGGCGGCCGTTTATTGCCAATCCGGATCTTCCGTACCGTCTCGAACACAACATACCTCTCTCTCAGGGAGATCCAGCCACATATTTTGGCGGTGGTTCCAAGGGATATACGGACTATCCTTCCGTCATAGAAACCGAAAAACAGGTACAAACTTCCTAATCGAAAAATTATGAAAACATCTTCAAAAAGAAATACTGCCACAAGACTCGTCGCTTTCTTCCTGATTCTTTTCACTACTGTTTTACATGCCCAGGAAACACAAGGAATTGACATGGAGCGCCTGAAACTAATCGATTCTTTTGTTTACAGGCATATCGGGGACAAACATATTCCCGGCGCAACGGCACTTATTATCCGGAATGATGAAGTGGTGTATAACAAAGCTTTTGGTTATGCCGATGTGGAAAGCGGGAAAAGGATGCAGACCGATAACATTTTTCGTATCGCGTCCCAAAGCAAGGCTATTACCAGCCTGGCAGTAATGTTGCTCTGGGAAGAAGGGAAATTTTTGCTTGATGACCCGGTTTCCATGTATATACCGGCCTATAAAAATACGGAGGTCCTGAACACATATAATGAAAAGGACACCACTTACACCACCGTTCCGGCGGAAAGACAAATTACTATCCGGGACTTGCTGAGGCATACATCGGGTATTGCTTACCCTGCTGTTTTCAGTGACAAAAGGATGTGGGCCATTTACGAAAAGACAGGGATTCCCAGCGGCATCGGGTCTGTTGGTTCCACTTTAAAAGAAAAAATGGAACTCCTCGCCAAAGTGCCATTACAGCATCAGCCCGGCGAAGCCTTTACCTACGGTATCAACACCGATCTCCTCGGCTATTTGGTGGAACTATGGAGCGGACAAACGTTTGACAATTTTCTTCGCAAAAGAATTTTTGAACCTTTGGAAATGAAAGACACGTATTTTCATATTCCGAAAGAAAAACAGTCCCGCCTGGTTACGTTATACGAAAGTACACCCGATGGCCTGGAAAAAGTGACCCATCCTATTTATGAAGGTGTAAGTCCCCTGTTCCCCAATCAAAAAAGAACTTATTTTTCAGGAGGCGCGGGACTAAGCTCCACTACTTCGGACTATGCCAGGTTTCTTTCTCTTTTACTGAACAAAGGGACTTATAAAGGAAAAAGGTTGTTAAGTCCGAAAACAGTGGAGCTTATGCTTACCAACCAGTTAACCCCGGAAATGCGTATTTCCCCGTATCCTCCGCAACCGGATGATTTTCAGTTCGGACTGGGATTTGCCCTGGAAACCGAAAAGAACGATTACCTGTCACCATTTTCTATCGGTACTTTTAGCTGGGGAGGCGCTTTTAATACACACTACTGGGCAGACCCCGAAGAAAATCTTATCGGGATACTTTTTACCCAGGAATACCTGTCCCCCTACTGGCGTATAGGTGATGAATTTGAAACACTCACTTACCAGGCAATTTCCCGGTAGTTCTGATACTCACATAAAAACTGCCTTCCCCCACCCTTAACAGGGCTTCGGAAGGCAGCTCAGCATGAAGACTCCGGTTTTAAGGGATAAACAGGTCCCTTAATCTTTAATAAAGTGTTTTGTTTTTTCTTCTCCGTTCACATAAAAACGGATGATATATTGTCCACTCTTCAATGATGAAACATCCACTGCTTCATCCGGTCTTACGGTCTTAACCGGCATGACCTTGCGACCGGCCATGTTATAAATGGCTACTTCGGTCTTTTCGGAATCAAATTGCAGACGCAGGTCTTCCGAAGAAGGGTTGGGATAAAGTATAGTCGCATCTTCCTTTTTTTCGGCCTTTTCGGTTTGAACAATAATTGTTTGCCCTGTAGCATACAGCTGATTTCGCGGTATGATCTCTTTGGGCTGGGAATCACTCGACCATCGAAGCCTGCAATTGGCCCCGCCGTAATTTTCAAAATATTCCAGTCGTATGTCGTATTTCTGTCCGGCTTCCAGGGCAATAGTACCGGAGTATTCCACATCCCAGTCATCTATCCAGGCATCGATAATGAGCTCGCCGTCAATCCATAGTCTCCTGCCATTATCACTGGTGATGTAGAATGTGTATTCCCCGGAATACCTGGGTTCTACTTTTCCGCTCCATCGTATGGAATAGTCGTCTACATCCACACCTGTTCCCGGGGAACCTTCGCCCCAGTCAAAATCGATCCCGGGGTCTGTCCTGGAAAAAACGAAAGTGTCGAACTCCATACCATTGTAATAATCTCCCGTGAGTCCGTCGCCATTACCTGCCGTCGGAGCGGATACAAGTTCCCACTCCGCAGAGGCCTGACCGGTATCGGTATGTTGAACTACGCTGGCTTCCGGTGATGTACTTTCACCTTCAGCGGCAATGACTTTGCCGCTATGTACGGCAATAAATTTATAATTGGTTCCCTCGCGAACAGCAATAAACTGCTGGTTACGGGCTTCATAGTTGGTTCGCTGTGAAATATTGGTATTATCGTCCTGCCCCGATTGTTCCACATCCAGGCATTTGGCACTGTGGTATGCCGTAATGGTGTATACTCCGTTACCCAGGTGTTTTAGGTTAAAGGTCTGGTTGGCCTGATTATTTTCGTGCCATAGTTGTACATTCACCCCGTCAGAAATTCCTCCGAGCCCTCCCCGGACATCCATAAACAAATTGCTGTTTACGTTTTTGATAGAATAGGTACCTTCCAGTTCCGTATCCCCGTCGGCCATAACCTTGAGGGAACTCACTTTATTTTTCCAGTTGCCGAAGCATCCCCGGTTGGTATTGATCTCTTTGGACGCTCCTCCGAAATTATCTTCTTCGTACAGTATCACTTTATATCCCCGGGCAATTTTCAGTGCTGCGATCTCCTTTTCCCCAAATCCGCGGAGTTCCAGGTCGGCCAGTTTATATTCTCCTATGAGGAGTTCTGCATGAAAGCCTTTAAAACCACATTTTTCATAAAATGTCACCGGACCTTCGGAACTATCCGGACGGCTGTAGAGTTGCCCTTTAGGAACAATTTCCCGCATCTGGGAGTCGCTTTCCCATTCCAGGTGGCAGAAAGCATCGTCGCTGTCTTCAGCGTATTCGAATAAGATATCGTATTTTTCCCCGGCAGCCAGGGTTATCGTACCGCTTCCGGTCTGTGCTCCCCTTGAATCGTAGGCATCCATAAGTACCTCTCCGTTTACGGTAAGTTTCACGCCATCGTCCGAATGCACATAAAAGGTATATTCTTCGTCATATAACGCCTGTACTTGTCCGGACCACTTTACGGAAAACTGATCGGTCCCCAGGCGCGTTGCATCGGGAGAACCGGTTCCCCAATCAAAATCGACATTAGCATCGGTCTGACTGTACCTGAGTTCATTCTGGTTATATCCGTCATAATAATCCGCTTTGAGCCCATTTCCGGTACCTGCTTCCAATCCGCCGAGATTTTTACGCACGAGCCACACGAACTCGTCCGGCGCCACTACCCGTACGTTGGGCCCCAGGTTCTCGATACATTCCAGTACATCATCCACTCCCCTGGACCAGACGTGAACGGGGATAAGACTGTAACCGTCCTCGGAATAAATATCGGTAGACGCCTGGTTGAGTTGTTCGGCAAGTGGCCCGGGAGACGACAGGGTTCCCCAAAGGGTATACCTTCCGCCTATGGACGGTTTTCCGTTATACCAGTCTATTTCTCCCTGCCTTCCGGTGTAATTGGCCCCATAGCTGTAATAGAAGAGGGCGTCTATATTATCCTGTTTGAGATAGGCGGACGGGTCATTATCGCTATCATCCGCATCGATGATATTTACGATCCTCAGGTCTGCTTTTTTCATATAGCGATTAAGCAATTCACTTTCCGCTTCAAGATCGGCATCCGGATATCTTCCCGGCAGGTGGTATCCTCTTCCGGAAGGCCCGGCGATAAGTACATTACGGCCTTCGGATGTGGTAAGGCAGTTATCCACATATTTTTCATAGACCACAGGCGCGAGTTCCGCAAGTGCGGGAGAAATCGTCCATCCCAGGTTAACCCGGGCACGATTAGGATTGTTCCAGCTTGTAGGACTGTCATGCGAACCGAGGAGCCACTGGACATTATCGCCGTCGGAAATGACAAAACATACCGTATGCACATCGGGAATTACTTCAAAAGCTTTTACCGGCTCCTTCTGACGGAATGTATCCTTTGTGGGGGGAATATTGGTAAGCGTGGACATATTAGGTCCCCAATCGGAGGGATGAATCACCGCGGAATTCAGGGACAATTGTTCTACCGTCTCATATTCCTGCGGTCCCCAACCGAAATAGGTGGCTCCTTTATCCATCCGGGTATATACGCTATTGGCCAGTGTTCCGGAAGGGGAATCGTCCCAGAACTGGAAAGCTCCTGTGAATGCGCTGTAATCTCCCAGGTGATATACCCGGTCGTCAGAACTCTGCTGATAGGATGCGATGGTGCGGCTAAAAAGGTCCCCATAATTGACAAGTGCCCAGGATTCATCCTTGTCCCTTACATCCAGTAGTTTTTCGAGACCTGCATTTATGGCGGTCTGCTCTATATCCGCCGGAATGGCCACGGCATTCATTACACTGGCCAGGGAAATGGCTACATTGGTAGACCTGTCTTTCGGATTACAAAGGATATATCCGTCCAGCCTATCGGCAAAATGTTCCAGTAGTCCGGGGAAGTCCATGTAATACGTATCATCTACCGTTATTCCCGTATTCTCCACAAGGCCCCTGTGACCGTAAATATCTCTGAGTATTTCCGGTTTGTCCTTAGCGGTTACGCCCATAAGAGTTTGAAGGGCGATAATTTCTGAAGGAGCATAATTCTCAGAAGTAAGGAACAAATGATCCGGAACGGCTGAGAATGGATAAGGACTCCCTTCCACACGGGGCACTGTTTGTGCCGCAGCACATAGCACCGATAAAATCCCGGCCAGAATGCTGTAGGTTAATTTTCTGTTCATGGTGTCATTTTTGTTTGGTTAATTTAGAGCTTGTTTAAACTCTTACAATTTGAGGGCAAAAAGGATTTATGAGCACCGATAACTGTTTCCCGGCCGGGACTAACTATCCGGTGTTATATTATTTCTTCCATTCTTCTTCCAGCAGTTTTATAAAATAGCCTCCTACTACGCTTCTGGCCTGGAATCCTCGGACATCCCCGCTAGATGTAAAATGCCAGTCACTCATGGGCACCCTGTCCTTACTTTCTGTGGCAAAAGCGTACACAGGATCTGCGAGTTTCATAAATTCGGACTTCGAATCGGTCAGAGCCGCCGTCCACAATATCCAGTCCGATTTGGTGTAGTCGGACCTGCTGTCCAGGGGCAGACCGTACTTATTCTGGTTCTTCAGGTAAAAGGCTATTTCTTTCTGATAGACTTCTTTCGGGAACAAATCAAGGTCCAGCACTTTATCCCAGACGAGATTGTATTTCTGGCTCCAGGTGTTACTGTCGTCAAAAGTAAGCGCATAATGATCTCCCGCATCGGCGAGTTTCTGCCATTTTCCTGTCATTTCTTTGGCCATCGCCGTATATTTTTCGGCTACATCCTTATATCCCAATTGATCGGCAAGATACCCGTAACACCCGAGGGCTACGATCGCTTTTACGGAAAGGTTGGCGTTTCTTGCCAGGTGCCCGGCAAAATCGTCCGTACACAACTGGTTTCCGGGGTCAAAGCCTTTATCTGCCAGGTAATTGGCCCAGGTGGTCAGGGTTTCCCAGTGCTTTTTGGCGTAACCGGCATTCCCTTCCGCTCTTGCTATGGCAGCCGTAAGAATAATCATATTCCCGGACTCTTCAACGGGCATGGGTTCTCCGTATACCACCCCGTTGGCTTTGGGATATGTACCTATATCATGGGCGGGGAAAGGCTCTTTATACCTTCCGCTTTCGGAATAGTAAAAGATCCCGGTAAGCATACCTTCCATAAGTTCAGGATTGTACAGGAGATACAACGGTGCGGACGGGTAGGTTACATCTACGGTATTGATACAACCGTTACTAAAATTCTCTTTGGAAAGGAACAACACCTCACCGTCAGGACTTTCCACCAGCTTATGAGCAGCAATACTCTGCCGGTAACCGATCTCGCATATCTCAGCGTATTTCTCACCCCCTGCCGCCACGGCTTTCTGATGCAGATCGCTGTCAAATACATTACATTTTTCCATTATGTCGTGGTATTGAGTGTATGCTTTTTCCAATTCGTTCTGAATGGTATTTTTCCCGTCTTTATTCCACCAGGGGCGCAGATTCTGTTCAAAATACTGAATGGAATGGATATCGTCATAGCCGAGCAGGATCAGGTGTTCCTTTTCGGAACGGATCTCTTCTTCCGGAAAAACGGTGTTCAGCATCAGTTGTTTTCCTTCTTTTACCTCCCCGGAAACCGTATTGCCGGATATAAAGTTTTTTGTAGCTTCCGTAGCAGGGGAAACATACTGTGTTGTTTTTGCGGCACCCGGGGCGGCAACATACATATAGCCCCAGTCAATACGCAGGTTATCTCCTTTTTTCTCCAGAACAGGTTGCTCTGCGGTACCTGCTTTCAGGTATGAGAGGTTTTCCGTAGCCGATTTTTCCGTAGTCATCAACTGACCGGGTACATTGGATGCTACTGCGGAAGAAGCTCCGAAATATACCTGCACTTTATGAGCCTTGCCATCTTTAGGCGTAGTTTTTACGGAAATATAGGATACCGGTCGGGCAAAAAGGGTGAGATCGTCCATAAGCAAGGGAGATGTAAACGTGAGGTCTACGTCTACCGGACCGCATTCCAAAGTATATGTGGTTTGTGTTGCAGAAAGATTCAGAGCTTTTTGCCGGGCCGCAATGGCTTTGTCTTTCGGAACTATTTTTTCCACGATGCCTGCATCCAACCATTGTCCGCCTGCTGTATTCCGTATATGAATAGCCAACACATTTCCTTTTTTCTTCAGCTTTTTCCGGACCTTTTCCGGGATGTCATAGTATTTGAATTCGTTGTTCCAGCATTCGCAATCGTATACCGGCTCTCCGTTGATGTATACTTCTACGTTGTCATCATGGCGGAGTTTTAACAATACTTCACCCGAAGGAACTTCTGCCAGGTCGAATGCACGCCTGTACCAGAGATCTTCGCTTTTCCAGGAAGTCCCGGCCTGATCGTTATCCCCGAAAGGGGCAGATGATACAGACCAGTCCGCATCGTTATAGTCAGGTTTTTCCCAGCCCTTTCCCGGGTTCTTCTCCGTGCTTTTTACTGCATAGGCTTCACTGTCCGAAGCGGGAAGTATATCCTTATAATTTACACCTTCTTTTCCCAGGAAGCGGTATGTTTTCCCGTCTACCTTTACGAGTCCCAGCAGGGATTGATCGGTGCCTGTCCAGTGTGTGGTGGGTGTGGAATTTACCTCATCGGCAAAAGACCAGATACTAAAATAGGGGTCGTGAGTTATAAGGGGATATGCAGGCGCCTGCCTTTGCTGGGCATAACCAGCCTGGAAAAACAAGATGGTAAACAGGATCTGAATTAATTTTTTCATCGTGGTGATTTTAGATAGAGTTATCTGGTTATTTTAATTATCGGTTGTTGAAAAACTATATATGGAAACGGTATGATATTCCTCGTCGGGATTTAATATTATCGACGGAAAATCCGGTTGGTTCGGGGCATCGGGGAAGTGCTGGGTTTCCAGGGCGAATGCCGTACGGAAGTCGTCTTTGGCCCCGCTTTTGAAAGTATTCTTTCCCTGCATGAAATTACCACTGTAAAACTGTATGCCGGGTTCTTCCGTATAGACATTCATGGTAATACCCGTCTTGTCCCCTATGATCGTAGCGGCATGATTCATTCCTTTTGCTTTAGTATCGTTCAATACAAAATTGTGATCATAACCGTCCCCGTTCTTTAATTGCTCATTTTCTTCTCCGATACGCTCTCCAATAGTGTGAAATTCTGAAAAGTCGAAAGGGGTCCCATTTACGTCCTTTATCTCTCCTGTAGGGATAAGACCCTCATCTACAGGAGTAAATGCGTCCGCATAAAATTTCACACGGTGTTCCAGAATAGTACCATTCCCCTCGCCATTGAGGTTAAAAAAAGCATGATTCGTAAGATTAACGGGAGTGGGCTTATCGGTTGCCGCTTCATATTCCATTTTCAGACTGTTGTCGGCAGTAACGGAATAAGTAACTTTCACCTCAAGATTTCCCGCGAAACCTTCTTCCATATCGGGAGAAGTATAATGCAGTACCAGGGTCTTGTCATCCGGTTGTTCTGCTTTCCAGACTACGTCCTGGAATCCCTTATTACCACCGTGTAACGAATTTTCTCCGTTATTTACGGGAATAGTGTACTCTTTACCTTCCAGTGTGAATTTTCCTTTGGCAATACGGTTCCCTACCCGCCCTATTGTTGCGCCAAAATAGGGCTCCGTGGAATTGATAAAATCACCCACATTGTCAAAGCCTACCACTACATCGGTCATTTTCCCGTTTTTATCCGGCACCCACAACCCCACCAAACGCCCACCGTAATTGGTAAAGGCAGCTTTTATTTTACTGTTTTTTATCCAGTACAGACCAACCTGCTTACCATCCAGGACCGTGTCGAAGGCTTTTTCCTGTAATTCAGCGCGATCCGTATTTTCCGGTGTTTTCGAAGTGGTTTCTTTTTTGTTGGTTTGTTTGCAGGCTGTTAAAGTTATAGCAAGGGCTAATACTATATACAGATTAATTTTTTTCATGACTTTTTCTGGTGTTAGTTGTATGGTTTTTTCTTTGGTTGGAGGACAATATTGGGTCTTGTTTCTTTCGGCTCTTCCTCTTTTTCTTTTTTTGTCTGGCAACCTGCACAAGCCAGTACAAACAGGAGAAATACGGATAATTTTTGGTACATGAGGATTGTTTTACTTTTTGTTGTTCAGTTTTTTTATCAGGTCTGCTTCATCCTGCCGATACGGAGTACCATCTTTGCGGAATATATCGTGAAACCACTCTACGGGTTCTTCTCCACTTTCTATCGGGGTATTCCAGGCATAAATGGTATTGGTTTTGCCGTTAACCAGTCCCCAGTTTATCGCACCTATGTTTTCCTCTTTCAGCATAGGCATAATATTGGCAAACCTGCTGTTCCTGGTGCGGGCCATATATTCGGTACAGATCATCGGGCGTCCGTGGCTTTTCAGTAATTCCAAAACCCTTCGGTGATCTTCGGGATCGCCGTAATTGTGATAGGTAATAATATCGGAATGCAATGCCTGAAAAGCACCGAGGTCCGTAAGACCCCACGACCATAAACCGGCCGATACCGGTTGGGAAGGATTAACTTCACGTGCCCATTTAAACACATTTTTGAGCAAGGGCATCGATGCGTTCCTTTTCCCTTCATTTCCCGGTTCGTTGTAGAGGTCCCACAACAGGATACGTTTATCATCCTTGAAGGTGTTGATAATATCCTTGACGTATTTTTCCAGTTCCGGAAAATTCTTTTCTTCTCCGGAAGCGGGATCACCGGGATCCTGTACCCAACCGGAATTATGGGTACCTGTTTTTGGTTCGGGCTGTTTGCCGATCTTCGGGGTTTTGTCCCACACATCATCAAAAATGACAAACATTGTTTTTATACCGTGTTTATCGGAAATATCCAGGTACCGGTTCACCCGCTTTTTAAAACCTTCAGGGTCGGCCTTGTAGGCCAGGCTATGCAGATAGACCCGCATAACGTTCATCCCTATGCTTTCGGCATATCCCAGTTCACGGTCTATGAGTTCGGGACTGAAAGTATCTTCCTGCCACATTTCGAGCTGGTTTATAGCATTGCTCGGAATAAAATTTGCTCCGTTGATCCAGGCGTGTTGTTTATACCACGCTTCGGCCTTCTCTATGGACCATCGTTCTCCTTTTTGCTGTGCCACAGCACTGCATATCATGCTCAGGAATAGTAATAGTGTTAACGGATATATTTTCTTCATGCTTAAAATATTTATTATAGAATTGATATTGAATTCGTTTAAACTTTTTCCGGTTTGTGTTAAAAAGTAAATGAGTAAACAAGTTAAAGAGCTAAAAAGTGAAATAGTTAAGATAATTCCTGTGTTTTTTGGTCTATAGATGTTTTTGACTCTTTAATTTTTTCCCTCTTTAGCTAAAAACAAGTTTATGAAAAAGTTTAAATCACCTCATTGCTGTTTTCTACAGGGAGTACTGTTTCATTCAGTTTTAAAGTATTCATCAGAATTCCAATTTTTCCACCGGTGAAAAGATAAGGCTTTCTACTCCGCTGATCTTTACCCCGATACGTGCAAATACATAATTCCTGGTATTGTCATCGGGAATTTCCGCCGAAACTTCAACAGCATTAAGGTCCGCCATATCGGCATTGGCATTCGCATAATTTTCCAGATCATTATCCGAAACAAACCCCGTATTATTGAGATAAAGTGTTACACGCTCTACTTCTCTGCTCCCCTCCCCTGTTATGATCTGCCTTACACTGCAATCGGCATTTACCGTATTACCGGAAAGGGAGAACTCCGCATTTTCTATCATATAGTAAGGCATTACATTGACATCCAGTGTTTGTTCTCCTTCCAAAGTAAAAAAAATGGTATCCCGCTGTTCTTCATTGATAATTTCCGTCTGAAAAGGGCCCGCATTATTGACAAAGACCAGTTTATAGTCGCCACGGAACGTCTTTATACTGAAGGAACCATCCTGGTTTAACGGGACTTCAATAGGTCCCGGGTTCCCGTATTCGGGCTGCCATAATTGAAATCTTACCTCTCCGTGCCTTACCTGTACCGGTTCTCCTTCATAGACTACCCGTCCGCTGAAAAAAGTATCCGGTTCGTCAAAATTATCGATGCCGCAGGAAGTGAATACCCCGCATACACAGAGACATATCCAATAATATTTAAATTTTAGTGTTTTCATCTTTGCCGTTTTAGTGGTTAGGGTTTTTTACGATCTTAGGGTTGTTGTTCAGCACATCCTGGGCGATCTCGGAATAGTAATTACCAAACCGGAAGCGATCGGAAGCGGTTACACGGCTTGGTCTGACAATCTTGTAGATATACTTCTCATGATCTGCATTTCCGGGATTGTACACTTTATAAGGCCATATTCCATAGGGCTGTGTCTGCCGCTTGGTGGCGCTTCCTATATTTTGCGTGATACCCGATTCGGTAATCTCCGAACCGTCCATTACAAGATGAGCGATCCTCCAGCGCTTCAGATCAAAGAAATACAATCCTTCAAATGCCAGTTCCACATAACGTTCGTGAGCTATTCTGTCAAAAGTCATATCGCCGGGCGTAAGTGGTACGGTAATACCGGCCCTTTCCCGGACCATATTCATATAATCTGCGGCCACATCGGTTTGCCCGAGTTCATAAGCAGCTTCGGCGGCATTTAGCAGCACTTCTCCGAAGCGGTAACGGATAAACCATACGTCACTTTGTACACCCCGCTGCCCCGAACCGTCTTTAGGGTCCTGGTATTTCCGGATATAAAAACCGGATTGGGCCACATGTTCCAGTCCGTCTATAGGTCCGTCAAAGCCTACAACCTGCATGGAAGTACCGCCAACATCCTTGCTTTGTCCACGGGAATCCCCGCTAACAACAGAGCCATCGGGCATTTGTATCCCGGCAAAAATATCTACTTCCCTGCCTTTAAAGGATGAACCGGGGACTATTACGGTACCTTGCAGGCGCGCATCCCGGTTTTCGAATATATCTCTTATATTATCGTAGGCGATATATTCTCCGGAGGCATCTTTATTAGCTAAAGGCGCAAACTCTCCTTGCAGGGTCTCAAAAGATTGGACGAGGTTTAACGAAGGATTTATACGTCCTCCTTCTTCTTCCTCAGCACCAAACCTGGGTTGATTGGATATCGTAAAACCATGCCTTTTGCCGGTCTGCAGTTTGTAATCTTCTACGAAAATAGCTTCGGGGTTACTTGCTTTGTCATAGAAAATACTGGCAAAATTATCTGCCAGATCGGGTTTCTTCTGATACAATGCATAAGCTCCCGCTTCTCCATCAATAATTCTCTTAGCGGCCTGCAATGCGGTAGTGTAATAACCATTGGCCCGGTCTGCCGGAATGCCTGCTTCTCCTCCCGGAAGTGATACCTGGGGGGTTGTAGCTCCGTATCTGGCTATAGAACCGGCATACAATGCCGCCCTGCACTGCATGGCAAGGGCCGCTCCCATGCTGGCCCGTGACTTGGAATTTACGTCATTCGGAAGCATTTCCATGATCTCTTCCGCCTCGGCAATAACAAAATCATATATGGCGGTTTCCGTTTCCCTGGGGTGTTGCAGATAGACAGGATCTCCGCTATAGTCATATTCCAAAGGCTCGAGGATAAGAGGAACTCCCCCCATACGCTTTACCATAGTAAAGTAATATGAAGCCCTTAAAAACCTGGCTTCTGCAATAAAACGGGTTTTATCTTCTTCTTCCAGACCTTCCGAATCCGTAACTCCCTGTATAAAAATATTGATATCGCGGATATATCCGTAATCCCAGGTACGCCAGTCGCCATATCCCCAGCTATTGTTCTGGAATGCCCCGTAACTGCCATTGTCTGACCAGAAAGCCAGATTAAAGCTGGAAAGAGACTGCCAGGACTCTACGGTTCCAAAGTCGTAATACCTGTTGTAGAGATCGGCGACAATAGACAGGGTAAGTTCCGGACTGTTATAGGCTTTATCCGTAGGGATAATCTGTGTGGGATCGCGGTTCAGGAAATCATCGTCATTACAACTACCTAACCATAAAGTAAATGCTATCAGGGTATATATATATTTTTTCATCTCTGTTCTTTTGCTTTATAATGAAATATTCACACCTAAGTTCACAAACTTATTCGGAGGGTACTGCAACCCGTTAGTATCTGATATTTCCGGATCCACTCCAAATTTGGACAGGTTATCTATGGAAAACAGGTTATACCCGTTTATATAGAACCGCATTTTCTGAACACCGAATTTGTCCAGGAGTGCTTTAGGGAGCGTATACCCGAGTTCAAGCGTCCTGGCTCTTATGTAGGTTACATTATGCAGCCAGAATGTGGAATTCCTGTAACTGCTGTGCCCCCCGTGATTATAACGAAGCGGCGGATATTTCCCGGATATCCATTCGCTCTCCGTATCGAAAGGATCGGCACGATGCCAGCGATCCAGAAGTATACTGTTTAGCGCTCCTTCATTCTGGTAAGGGACCCTGGTTTCATGCTCCTGATTCCAGGAATACCCGGAAGCCCCGGAAAAATCTGCGGTAAGATCAAAGTCTTTGTACGCCATCCGAAGGCTGAACCCGAAATTGACATTAGGGTTAAACGAGGTGTATCCGATCGGTCTCTCGTCATTACCGTTAATATATCCGTCACCGTTAAAATCCTTATAGATAATATCGCCGGGCAACAAAGTGGAATTTCCCTGTCCGTCTATATTCACCGGGTGGTTATCGATTTCTTCCTGGCTCCGGAACTGTCCTATGGCCGTAAGCCCCCAAAAGATATTATCGTACCTGCCTTCCGGGCGATTGCGGTACTCCTGAAGGGAATTGGCGTAACGGGGTTTATAGCTATCCAGAAACTTGCTCCTGGAAACCGAGGCATTCCCGCTTACCGTAAAAGTGAGTTCTCCGAAATTACCGGAATAAGCAAGTGCTCCTTCTATACCGTAACGGGCATCGCTGTTTACATTTTCATCCGGAAGTCCGTAACCTACTTCACTGGGGATCAAAATATCGTATTTTCGTCCCCTTAGCCCGGTACGTTTCCTGTAGAAATATTCGAAAGACCCGCTGAGTTTACTATCGAACAGGTAGAAATCCGCTCCGATGTTGGTTATCTTACTTTTGAACCAACTAAAATTGGTTATGGGTACTCCCCGGTTGCGCGAACCTACTATTACATCTCCGTCCAGGATAACCTGGGAAACATTATAATTATAACCGCTCAGGTAATCATAGGCCCCCAGTCCGGTAACATCCCGGTTATCATCTCCCAAAACACCATAAGAAGCCCGGAATTTCAGATCATTTAAAACCGTGTTTTCCCCTAGCAGGTTTTGCATAAACTGTTCATCTGTAATACGCCATCCTCCGGATATTGAAGGAAAGAAACCGGTCCGTTTTCCGGGAGCAAACATCCAGGAAGCATCGCGTCTTCCAGACAGTTCCAGGTAATACCGGTTTTTATAATTGTAACTTATTCTCCCTACATAACCTATCCTTGCTTCTTCGTTATCGCTGTCATCGAATGTATCCATATCCTTAAAATAGATCAGGGGAAGATCATTGTTGTCCGGTACGGAATGTACCCATTGTCGCATATTCCTGTCTTCTTTCCGCTCTACTACAAAAAAGGACTCTATGTTGTGGTTGCCAAAGGAATTTTTGTAATGCAGTTGCCCCTGGTACAGCTGGCGGATAACTTTCCGGTTTTCGCGTTCCCGCCAAGGGTTGGTGCTTCCTCCTGTAACCTCGTAAGTATCCGTATCCGGATGGTATGTATAGGCCTCGTAGGTATATTCATGGCCGTCGAGTACGCGATCGGCAAAGTAATAAGAGTACATTCCCTTTAAAGTAAGCCCGTCGATATAAGGAATATCGTATTCTCCCGTAAAATTAGTCTGGACCACTCGCCATGTATCCAGGGCATATCCTCCTATTTCCTTATTGTGCAATGCCCAGTTGGTCTCATTATGCCCTATATCATTGAGATAATCCGGGTTGTCATTGGCATAGGGGCGCTCAAAAGGACGGTTCCTCAGAATAGCGAAACGAGGTAACCAGTAATCATCGGCCCCGGGAATTCCGGGATTGTCCCGTATCTCTATTCTGCCGTTGATCTGTACACCAACACGAAGACGATCGGAGATATTGGCATCTACATTACTCTGAATATTGGTCCGTTCAAAAGTAAATTCATCTCCCAGCACGGACTCCTGCTTTAAGCGGGTGGCGGAAAGGTAATAATTGATCTTTTCGGACCCTCCGGAAGCATTAATATTGATACTGGTAAGCGGGGCATTTTTCTTGATAATAAAATCTTTCCAATTAAAGGACTGATAGCCATACTCCGTACCTACCCGGTATTTTTCCAGCTCTTCCGGAGTAATGTTCGTCTGCCCGAACTGGTTGACATCGGCTTCGGCTTTCATCAACATCCATTGGTAAGAATCGTTTACCGGTTCCGGGAACCTCGACCAGTTCTGCCAACCGGTATACGCATTGATATTTACAGTGTTCCTGGAGCCTTTCTTTCCTCTTTTGGTGGTGACTACCACCACCCCGTTTGCTGCCCGGACCCCGTAAATGGCCGCGGAAGCATCTTTCAGAACGGTAAGGCTTTCAATGTCATTGGGCGCAAGGTTATTAAATTGCCCTTCATCCTGGGGGACACCGTCTATTATAAATAACGGGGTGCCCATATTACGGATCTGTACGGCGGCACTTGCCCCCGGCCGGCCATCGGCCATCCGAAAGGTGACTCCCGGAATCTTTCCGGCAAGACCGGAACTTACGGTAGCGCCTCCGTGTACATTTTCCATATCTTCACTGGTGATCGTGGAAATTGCCCCCGTCAGTGATTTTTTGTCCTGTGCGGAATACCCTGTAATAACCACTTCATCCAGTTGCTGGGCATCTTCCTGCATGGTTACGTCGATCCGTGTTTTTCCGGACACTGCTACTTCCTGTGAAATAAACCCTACATAGGAAAAGGTAATAACGTCATCTTCGGTAACGCTGAGTTCGTAATTACCATCAAAATCCGTAGAGGTTCCTTTAGGCTTGCCCTTAACCAGTATATTCACTCCGGGCAATGGTGTTCCTTTATCATCAATCACCGTCCCTTCCACTGTTTTTTCCTGTGGTTTTTCTTCTGTTTTTTTTACCGGAGGTGGTATCCTGATCTTTTTTACGGCTATGGTATTACTTTTTTGTAAGAAGGATACATGGGCTTTTCTTGAGATGCTTCTTAAAATTTCCGCTACACTTTCATTACGCGCATTGAGTGTGATTTTTTCGCGTATATCCGTTACAGCTCCTTCCTCATAGAAGAAAACAAAGTCGGTCTTGCTTTCTATAGTCTTCAGAATCTGTTCTACGGACACATCCTTCACCACCACATGGATATAGACATCCCGAATGTTCTGCGAGGTGGCTTTAGATGCAAAAGCTAATCCGGAAAATGTCCAGATGCTCAGTATAACAGTGCGTAAAGTCATGGTAATACAAGCCTTGGCAAGATTATTTTTCATAATTTTGTGAAGATTAAATGAAACTTCGGTTTCGTTTGGTTTCCGGCCTTCTATCAATTGCGCTAACAGTGGTAAGGAGGCCGATTTTTTTGGTTTATATGTGCATTACTATCCGGTTGGTTTATTCATATATCGGTGTTTTTATCTGGTACAATTTTTTCCGTTTATAATGACAGTATCCTTTGTTATTTCATATGAAACTCCCAGGGAATATTGGAAGCTGTGCAACACACTGGACAATCCCTGATTTTTATGATCTCCGGTTATTACACATTTTTTAAGGCCGGGATTTTTAAGTATTACCTTTACGCCATACCAGCGTTCGAGCATTTTTGCCGCTTGATCCAGAGGTGTCCTGTTAAAGGACAAAATGCCATCTTTCCATATGGCTATACTTGCTATGTCCACTTCCCTCGTGATAAAATCCTGGTCATCTTCACGATAAACAGCCTGTTGACTGGGATTGAGCAGTACATGCTGCTTTTCCTCGTTCTCTTTACCGGTTTTTCCTTTACTCACCTCTACCAGCCCGGTTGCTACGGAAACTTCTACTTCTTCTTCATTTTCATAAGCTTTTACATTAAAAGATGTACCCAAAACCCGGGTGGTAAGCTCTCCTGTTTTCACAAGAAAAGGATGCTCTTTATCTTTCACCACTTCAAAAAAAGCTTCCCCGCGCAGCATCACTTCCCTGGCATTGCCGGAAAAGCGATCGGGAAAAACCAGTTCGGTGTTGGAATTAAGTCTCACTACCGTACCGTCAGGTAAGGTAATTGTTGCTTTTTCTCCGGATGATATATGCTGGGTAACCATAGCCGGGGGCGGTAAAGGTTCTTCCTTGTTTTGATAATACCAGATCCCGGAGACGGAAAGCAATAAAACCAGTATTGCCGCAACCTGGTAATATCTATATCCCGTTTTCCCGTTTCCGGGCCTATGGATTCTGCGTCTCTTATCCGCTTTTTCCAGCATTTGTTCGAAGCGGGTATCCGATACGATTTCTCTTTCAGGATGATCCTGGTTTTTTTTTAATCCTTCCCAATGTTCGTCCATCCATTTTTGCATCCTGCTTTCAGAACCGGATTCCTTGATCCAATCCATCAACCGATGGTACTCTTCCTCACTTATGGTATTATCCCGGAATTTTTTAAATAGTATTTCTATTTCCTTCTCCCTGTTCATATTCCTGTTATGGTTTACGGTGGGTACAGTCAGCAGTGTCCTGTACTTTTCGCCGTGCTCGCATATACATCACACGTAGCTCCGTGTAAAGTCCCAACTTTAAAATATTTTTTTTAAACTTTTTCTGTCAATGTCTTCCGGACAGGTTTTACTCTCGTATGTTATAGGTCGGAAATTCTGTTATTCTCAGGGTTGTACATCCGTAAGGTATCAGAATAATATCCTTTACATCCTCTGAAGTTTTGCCGTTATTCCAGAAGCCGGGCATAACCGGTACACCGTTCACGTCTTTCCATTCTTCTGCTTTAACTCCTTTAAGGTGCAGTTCCACGGGTGCGTTTTCCAGGTTCCAGGGATAGTTTTCTTTCCAGTCTTTCTCCACAACCTGTATATTTTCTTCAGGATTGTTTATAACAGACTCCAATAAGCCGTAATTCCAGTCTGCCGCAGGATAAAATTCCCGGAACTCCCCGTAACCGTCTTTTCGGTCCTTTCTTTTCTCATGATGCGGTATTTTAAGAGAATACACCAAAGGGCCCCGTTCTACAGCGGTGGAAAACTCATACCACCTGGAAGTTCGTATTTTCATAGGTAATTGCAGTACCACTTCATCTCCGGATTCCCATTTTCTGTCTATCACGGCTATATGCTCCTTAATACCGGTGTTTACTTTCTCCCCGTTTACGGTAATAACGGGATTGTCCGTCCATCCGGGTATGCGCAGATGGAACGGAAAGGAGGCTGACCCGGATAATGTCAGTTTAAAACGGACCGTATCCCGGAAAGGATATTCCGTGGTTTCATGGAGTTCTAAATCTATCCCGTCGGCAACTTTGAGTTTTGCCCGGCTGGGGGCGTATTGCAAGGCAGCTACACCACCGTCCTTTGTTCCGTAAAAAAGGTTTTGAACAAACTTGGGCCAGGACTGGTGCATATTGGTTGTACAGCAGGTATAACCCGTTACCGTACCGTATACGAAATCGGTAAAATGGTGGTTATGGGTTTCGAAAGCAGCATCTATACGATCGCTTATCTCCACCTGGTTGGCCGCCTGGAAATACTGCTTGGCCATATAATCGTCCGATGCCTGGGTAGGCAGGGCATTATAGGTGATCTTTTCCAGCAGATCGGCAAATTCCATATCCCCGGTGATCTGTACCATACTTTCCAGGGAAAACATCATTTCGGAAACGGAACAGAACTCAATACCGCGAACCGGATTGTTTCCGTGTAAGGGTTCGTCTCCCCCGTACATTCCCTGGGGCTGACCGTGAAATTGTTTTATATCCCGGAATGCTTTTTTAACGGCGCGAAGATATTTATCGTCGGTTTCTTTCTGATAACGTACTACGGGCTCCTTGATCCCTTGTGCCAGGTTTACGGTATGTATACCTCCGGGTTTGGAAAGGGTGATTTTGCTTATTTCCAGGGAATCAAAAGGGTAACCTTTTGTGCTCCCGAAAGACCACGGATGTCCCGGATCGGTATCTTTGACTTCGTTGAGAAATACTGTTGTCCATGGAAATGTCTGTTCGTGTATGAGGTCTCCGAGTTCCAGGAGGAATTTATCACCGGTTATGTTATACAGCCAATAGACCACCTGCAGATTGTCCCCTCCCCTGCGGTTGCCCCAGAACGAAAGGTAATCCAGAGGTCTTTCCGGAAGTTCTTTTAACTGGTATTTAAAATACCTGGTAAGGGCAGTAATCACCCTTTCGTCTCCCGTAGCTTCGTAATGCTGTTTCAATATTTTAAGCATGATCATTTTGGGCCACCAGTCTCTGCGTGCCCCTCGCTGCAAACCGGGCTCATATTCGGGTTCTTTCTCAAAAGGCACCGGGCCGAGATAACCGTCGTCAGTCTGGTTGTTCAGTGTCCATTCGATCCAGGGTTTTGCTTTTTCCCTGAGTGTATCGTTATCGAGTATATATGCAAGGGGGAGCAGGCCGTCAATCCAGTACGGACCTCTTTCCCATCCGTCGCCATCGCCCCCGAGCCAGCCATTTCTTTCGCCGACTACTTCCGAATAGATGGAATCCATTTTCCCCGTCATTCCGTTAGCCATCCGGTATAGTTGTTCTTTGAGCCATCCTTCGGCGCGGATAGCTCCCAGGGGTAGTTCCAGGTATGGTTTTGGTTGTAAGGGTTTCCTGTTCTGTAAATAGTTGGCAGAAACTGTCTCCTTTTTTTCCTTCACTTCCGGAGTTCTTTCGTCTTCTTTACACGACAACAATAACAGAACAATGCCGAAACAGGTAATTATATTTTTCATGTGTATATTTTTATTTTTTTTCAGCGGTCACGACCTGTCCCGAAGCATTGAGGGATGGAACACCCATATTCATGCTTGTTTATGTTAAAGCAAAATTTATCATGGGTGTTTCATTATTTGTAATGGTTGATTTGATTCGAAAGAAAGTTTCCCAACTGACGGAAGCTTCTTCCCTGTAAACAACACACATAAGTGATTGTAAAGTCCCAACACTTTTTCATTTTTTTATCCGACAGAAAATATTCTTACCGGAAATAAAAAATAAAGCCTTGAAAATCAGAAGAAATGATAAGCAGACAGGAGAAAGAAAAATTTAATGGTATTTTCGAAATGAGGCTGTAATTGTACTTTTATCGTTTCAAATATCTTCCAGAGATGGTTTTTTACGGTTTTCTGGGAAATCCCCATGATATCGGCAATTTCCGCATTGGTTTTCCCTTCTTCCCTCGACATGATATATATGGAACGTTTTTTTTGTGGCAGATGGTTTACAATATCATCGAGAATATCACGGTACTCCGAAAATATCACTTCCGACTCCGTGTTTTCCTGTAGTTCGGAAATATTTCTCCAGAGCTCGTCCCGGATAACCGCTCGTTGTGAAGCATTGCGTAAATAATTCAGGGTAAGATTTTTTGCCATGGTGTAGAGCAGGGAACTGAAAGACCCTTTAAGCTTTATTTCTTCTCTCCTTTCCCATATTTTAATAAACACTTCCTGGACAATCTCTTCGGCTATATATTCGGATTTGGTATAGGAAAAAACAAAACCGTGCAGCCTTTTTTCCATAAGTTCAAATATGGTTTGAAAAGCTGCACGATTACCTTGGCTAAAACCTTTTAGCAACGTGTCGTCTATTATATGAATTTTGGGGTTTTTCACCGAAACGGAACTATACTTTTATCCATCGGTATAAACTTAACAACAATTAGTGTTTTAACAAAATTTTATCTGTTTTTTTCGCAAATTTGATTTTAAAACCTTTTAAAATTCACAAAAACACTACTCAATCATCTACTGCTCTCCTGTAAGTATTTCCAGTTTTCCTCCCTCCCGGAACAATTGGTGCGGTACAAAAAAGGAATTGCTCTTTTTTCCGTCGATGCGTATTTCCTCCAGGCTCCTTCCCTCTGATATTTTTTGCAGAGAAACAGGTTTATGTCCCTTGAAATTAAAGTCCACCCTATCAAAAACGGGTACAGTTACCAGGTATTCCGGATCTGCAGGAGACAGCGGGTAAAGTCCCATAGCGGCAAATACGTACCAGGACGACATTTCCCCGGCATCGTCCATCCCTACCAGGGCCAGTCCGTCTTCCCCGACTCCGTAGTAATTTTCCAGGATATTGTCGATTACCTGTTGTGATTTATGTGGCTTATCCGCGAAGTAATAAGCAAACGGAGCTTCGTGATCGGGCTGGTTCCCGTGACAGTACTGCCCCATAAATCCGGAGACATTTCTCGCTATGTGATCAGGATTCCAGGGAACTTCGAAGAGTGAATCCAGTTTGTTTTCAAATTCTCTTTCCCCTCCGTACAGCTCCACAAGCCCCGGCATATCATGCGGCGCATAGAAAGACACCTGCCAGGCGTTGGCTTCGCGGTACATATATTCGTAATAGGGATACTGCGGGTTAAACGGTTTTATCCACTGTCCGTTTTCCAGTCTTCCACGCATAAAATTTACGGAGGGATCAAACACATTGGCATAATTACCCGATCTTTTCAGGAGGTCCTGGTAGTGCTCCGTATCTCCCATTTCCCTGGCCAGTTGGGCCAACGCATAATCGTCATAGGCATATTCCAGGGTTTTGGAAACCCCGGCTTTTCCTTTGCTCTCCACATTCGGATTATCGATCTGCGGATCGGAGATATATCCTTTTTCTATGTATTCGGCTATGAAAGGCCTTGTACCTCCTTCTTTATAGGCATTGTTCAGCAATAATTCATAAGCCTTTTTCACATCGAAATCCTTTATTCCGCGCAGATAGGAACCGGTGATAAAAGCCGCGGCGTGATCTCCGTGAAAAAAGGTAGGGATAAATCCTCTTATTTCTCCCCTGTCCGTAAGGGATTTTATAACATCTTCGGTAACATCGGGAGAAACCAGCGCCAATAATACGAGTTTGTTTCGATAGGTGTCCCACAATGAAGGAATGGTGTAGTAACCGAAATCTTCTTTTCTTTTGTTACCGGCTTCATCGGTAAACTCCCCGTTATGGTCACTACGGAGCGCGGGCCATAAAAAAGCGCGATAAAAAGACGTGTAAAAAAGTTCTTTCTGCCTGTCGGTCCCTCCGGAAACTTTGATGGATGACAATAGTTTTTCCCATGTTCCCACACCTTCTTTACGGATATCGTCGAGGGATTTGTCTCCTATTTCTTTTTCCAGGTTTTCCCTTGCATTGTCCGTACTCACAAAAGACAGCCCGATTTTCAATACCACAGGTTGGTTTCCGTCTTTGAGTTGTACCAGGGTATAACCACCGCTTTCACCTTCATTCTTTTTTTCGAGATTTTTTATTTCGTCACTTATCAAAGCCGAAAAATAGATCTTCTCCTTTCCCATTTGCTGAAATCCTTCCAGCCTGTTTTTTCCGATGAGCCGTATTTCCCAGTCCGAAACCCGGTTATTGGCCCTCCCCAGGTCTAGTAACACCTTACGGTCCGTAGTATCCTTATAGGTATATTCGTGAATCCCGCAACGAAGGGTTGAACTCAACCGGACTTTTACATTGTAGTCTTTCAGCAGGACTTCGTAATAGGCCGGGGAAGCAGCTTCTTCTTTATGATCGAATGAAGATCTGAAGGGATGCCGGGCATTGCCCGAAACAGGGAGTACGGGGATATTACAGAGGTTCCAGTGTCCCTTATTGGTATGTGTAAATCCCACTATTTCACTATCTTCATATTCATATCCTGCCCCGCTGCCGTATTCGGTAATAGGACTTAATTGCACCATGGCATTGGGAAGGGAGGAGCCGGGATATACCAGCCCCGCCCAAACCCGCCAGTTTTCCGGAGGGGTATAGCCTATCATCTCCGGGTCGGTAAGCGGCGCCGTGCCTATGAACGGATTAACGTATGATGTAAGCGCGACATCGTTTGCTGTTTTATTTACAGGAACCTTTTTTTCCTTATGTCCTTCTTTGCAGTTAAAACACAAAAGGGACAGGATAAGCAAGGTAATCCCGCTCTTCAAAAAAAATTTCATAGTAAAACGGTTTTGATCGGTTTATATTTCAGGACAACTATTTCTTAAAATTCGAAAAATTGCGGCCGGTTGTTTTTTAGTTTTGGAGTTGATTAGTTCGGAATTGAAATTAAACCACCGCAAGGCCATAGGCCTTTTTAGCAGACTAAAATTTACAGAAACCCGGGCAACTGCAATGAAAACATAAGCCTGCGGGGTTTTAACTTTTAACATAAAAAAGCATCTCCCAAACTCAGAACTAATCAACTCCAAAACTCTTTAATCTTTCATCGCCCTAAACTTTTAGTATAGGATATTTCTCCCTGGGTTACCTATTTTTAACGCAATAATTCCGGTTGTTTTTTATAAGTATCCCAAAGGAGTTCGCCAAACAATGTATTGGTCCAGGCAAACCAGGACCTGGTAAAATTCTTCGGATCGTCCTTATGGAAGGATTCGTGCATAAAGCCGGTATCTCCGTGAGTGGACTTCAGCATTTTTATACATTTCTTTATTTCCCGGGGATCGGTACTGGTCAGTCCCTTCATGATAATGGACATAGGCCATACCATATCCATACCTACGTGTGGCCCGCCTATGCCTTCGGCTGCTTTTCCCTCAAAGAAGAAAGGATTGTCCGGCGACCATACAAATTTTCGCGTATTCTGGTAAACAGGGTCTTTGAGATCAACGGCATCCAGGTAAGGCAGCGCCAGAAGGCTTGGTACGTTAGCATCGTCCATTAACAGGTGATTTCCGTAACCATCTACCTCAAAAGCGTAAATATCCCCGTATTCCGGGTGTTTTACCACAGCGTATGTTTTCAGCGCTTCGTCTACTTCGGCGGCCAGCGCTTTCAGGTCTGCTGCCAGTGCGACATCACCTGCCAGTGTTTCCACCATTTCCGCAGCCTGTTTTAAGCTGACCACGGCAAAAAAGTTGGAAGGCACCAGGAAAGAGAATACCGTAGCATCGTCACTCGGGCGGAAAGCAGAACATATTAATCCCACAGGTTTTACCGGGTACCCGAAACCTTTCAGTGACCTGGTATCGGTGGCATTAGCCGTTTCCCTCTGGAAAGAATACGGGCCGGGGCCGTCTTTTTGCTGCTGATCTCTGAAAACTTTAAGTATGGCTTCTATTGCTTTTTTCCAGTTTGCATCAAACGGGGCCGTATCTCCGGTGGTTTTCCAGTAATTATATCCCAGTCTTATGGGATAGCAAAGGGAATCTATTTCATACTTACGTTCGTGAACTCCCGGTTTCATATCGGTAAAATCGCTTGTCCACTCTCCTTTTTTCTGCGGATCATTATAAAAGGCATTGGCATACGGATCTTTGAGAATGTACTGTGTTTGCCTGTTTATAACACCAGCTATAAGATTTTTCAGTTTGTCATCTTTATCTGCAAATGCCATATATGGCCATACCTGGGCCGAACTGTCGCGCAGCCACATGGCATCGATATCGCCCGTAATTACATAGGTATCGGGTTTTCCGTTTTTTTCGGTATAGGTAACCGTAGTGTCGAGGGTATTCGGGAAACAGTTGTTGAACAACCAGGCCAGCTCCTCGTCCTTTACATTTTTCTGAAACTCTTTTATCGCTTTTTCAATGGCCTTGCTTTCAAAATGTCTCTTGCCTTTGGGGGTCCTTACTTCCGGAAATTGCTGTTTGTGCAACGTACCCGCTGCCAGGTGAAAAGGATCTACCATTGCCAGGCTTCCCATAAGAGCCGTGTTTTGGATAAATTTTCTTCTTTGCATTTTTCGTTTATAGTATTTATAGATGAATTAGAATTTGATTATCTTCTTTCATAAGTGCCCAAAACCATGTATTAGCGATAAATACCACGGTATTATCTCTGTTACTATAACTGTTTCCCGATACCTTTCCTATTCCAACATCCCTTCTTCATTTAGCTTTGCGGCCGCTTCCATAAGCATTACCCCGCTGAGTTGCGTAGAAAGATCCGTGCGGTCTCCCGGCATTTCTCTCCAGTTGGGCCCTGCAAGCATAGCCGGACGTTTTATTCCTTTTTGATAAAACGTTTTAGCATTGAATTTCATGAAGTCCAGAAAAGACTTCCTGTCGCTATCGTTTAAGTCCGGCTGCTGAATAAGCAATGTAAAATAACGGACCAGTATGCCTTTAAAAAGTCCGCCGTCTCCCTCTCCTTCATCTCTCAACAACCCTTCGGTTGTAAGTTTGGAACTCGTCATCATGGACTTTGCGGTCTTTACTGCTTCCCGGAGGTACATCTGTTCCCCGGTCTCTTTGTACAGTTTAAGTCCGGCACCTATGTATGTTCCTATATTATAGGTAAAAATCCAGTCTTTATTGATCACTACCTGGCCATCCACTTCATTTATATTATCCCATACCAGACCCGATGTGGGGTCTACCAGCATATTTTTCTGCCATTGGTAAATGTCTTTTGCCCATTGCAGATTTTCCTCGTTTCCGTCCACTTCAAAAAGCCGCATGGCCAGTATGGCAGCCGGTGCATTGGATGTAGCATTTTTTCCGAGCGGCTCATTGGATTTCCAGGTAATTCCGCCTCCGTAAAGATCGCTCCAGCTTTTCTTGATCTCTTCCCAAACGAATTCGGCAACTTCTTTGAATTCCACATCACCCGTAGCGTTATATGCCCTCACACAGGCATTGCCCAACCACTGCATATCATCATTGAAATCGTTGGTATACGTACCGCCGTGCTTCGTTTTTATTCCCTGCACCAGGGCTTTCATACGGGGAACATAATTTTCGTCCCCCGTCCTCAGGTAACCGTCTACCAGGACATCCAGCATATGTGAATTCCACCAGTAATGAAATGTGGTATTCCCCTGGTTGTCCTGTACAAAGGTCCCTTCGGTCCCCAGATAGGTATTATAGGTTGCCGATTGTAACGAATCGGCTGTTTCCTCCCAGGTCAAAGCTGCTTCCTCTCCACCGTCTGACGGATCCCGGAGCGGAATAGCCTCATCATCGCATGCCATGACAAAGGCCAGGGCTGCCATGACAAAGATAATATTTTGAAGTGATTTGTGCTTTCTCATCATGTTTCTGTTTTTTTAGTCTGTTATGGTAACCTCATGGGTATAGTCAGTTACTTCGGCATTAAAAATTACCTCTACATTTACCGTGTGCATATCTACTGCTCCGGCGAACTTAAAGCAATTGTTCCATCGATCGTCCGTAACGGACACCATATACCAGTACGATACGGGGGTATTACTATCGGGTGGTGAATTGTCATTATTTACACTGCCATACCATTCCTCAAGAGTATTGCCGTTCTGCATAAGGGTCATACGGAATTTATATCGCTCATCCCTTCCCCAGTCTTCCTGCTTAAATTCTATCATTTCATCTACCGCCAGCCAGCTTCCGTTTCCTGCGTACGGTAATTCGAATAAAAATTCCCCGAGAGGTGCAAACCATAATTCCATTTTATCTACGCGGGCAATTTCTACCGAATTATCGTTGAGATCCAGCTTTATCCTGTATACGCCTTCTTCCCCTTCAAATGTTGCCGTACCATCCTCCTGAAGTTGGTCGCCCTCAATGAAATAGGTTCGCGGCGTCCCGGTCTTTGCATCGGTAAACTGATAAGATCCGGACTTAAGGGCTGCATATATCTCATATGTCGCCGTTCCCGTTTTTTTCAGGCCGGTAGCCGCAGCAAGGTCCTCTCCTCCTTCGGTAGCAGTTCCGGTAAGAAAAAGCTGTTCGGGTATGTATATTTCTTCCGGACGCTCGAGTTCTATGGTCCTGAATATATCGGACTTAACGATATCCAGTCCCCTGGAGGAATGGACCGTCCATTTGAGTTTTCCGCTGGCTTCCGCTTTTATCCCGGCCATAGCTGCTATTCCGGTGAGGTTTTCATAGGATAAGGTCAATGTATTCCGAAAGCCTTTTCCTTCGGAAGTCGTGACATAAACGGGGTTCGAGAAATCTCCTTCTGCAGTATCAAAAAGTACATCATAAAGGACCACCCCGTTGTCTTCTGATTTGGCTGCTTCCCATTCGAAAAAGACGGAACCTTTTCCTTCCAGCCTTACCAAAAGATCATCTTCGGGAGCATACAGGGCATTTACAGCGGACACTTTTACGTCCGGAAGTTTATCGTCGTCGCTACAGCCTGTAACGCTAAATACTATGAGCGCCAGGAAAGCCAGTTTGGTGAATATTGTTTTCATCTGGTTATTTTTATCGTTTTTTATTGGTCGGATGAAACCCCTGCCGGCAGGCAGGTTTGATGTTATTTTAAACATACCGGTCTCATTAAAGTATATTTTTGTTTAGCACATGACAAAATTAGATTTTGGTACTATTTGTCGGAAAATCAGTTTTACCCTAGCCCTAAAGGGAATCCGATTTTCCTCGATTTCTCCCTTTAGGGACGGGGTCAAAAATTGAGGAAAATCTTGCGAAATTGAATTTTGTCATGTACTAAAATATTTTTGATATTCGGGTGGCATTCTCCCTTTATTACCAGTTGGGATTTTGCGAAAGGTTCCCGTTTATAAGCCGTTCATCTCTCGGTACGGGCCAGAGGTAATGTTTACCGGGGTCGAAATGCCTTTGGTTGGCACGGATATAGCCGTTATCGGGTGAAGCCGGATCAAATTGTGCTCCATGCGCCCATCCGTTGAGGACATCTTCGGCGATACGCCACCTGCGGATATCGAAAATGCGCAGTCCTTCCATGCCGAGTTCTACCCGGCGTTCGTTCCGGATCACCTGTCTCAGGGCATTCTGTCCGAGCGCACTGTTAAATTCCAATGCGGCACTTTCCTCAAACCCGGCACGCGCCCGTAGCGCTCCTATGGTTTCGTTCCAGGTATCCTGATCCATTTGTCCGAGTTCGTTTTTGGCTTCGGCATACATCAGCAGCACATCCGCATAGCGTATCAGCATGAGATTAAGGCCTGACCTCAACGACGAAAGGTGGGTCGGATCGAAGTATTTCCGGGTATAATACCCTGTGGGACTTGCCGATGAGCCAGATACGTATTCATCCGAATTATTTCCTTCCGACGAACCGGGCTCAATATAAATAGTGTAACTTCCGCCACCCGGTTCTTTCCACTCATAACCGTGATATACCACCGTATAGGTAAGTCTCGGATCTCTGTTGTCATACGGGTTTTCTTCATCATAGCCGGAACCGCTTTCCTCTATAGCCTTACCGTTCAGCATCCGGTAACTGTCCACCAGCTCCTGTGTAGGCGCAAGGGCATTCAGCCTGGCGCCGGCGGAAAGGGGTGCCATGTCGAAGAATTCCCCCCAGGTACGGAATTCAGGTACATACTGCAAACTGAGCATATCTTCGCTACTATATTGGTTTTCGGGCAGGAATAGTCCTTCATACGAGGAAAACAGGCCATAACTACCATATTCGTCTCCATTTATGATGGTCTCGCAGACGGTTACCACTTCTTCCCAACGTCCTTCGTATAGCAACACTCTTGCCTTTAATGCCATAGCCGCTCCACGAGTGATCCTTCCCCTGTCTGCTTCAGGGTATTCGGTATTGGATGGTAATACACCGGCTGTGGCATCCAGTTCGTCCAGAATAAACGCGAGTACTTCGGAACGGGGTGTTCTGCTGATGGTCTGGGCTTCTTCAAGCGTAAGATCTTTGGAAACCAAGGGTATATCCCCGAACCAGGTCATTAATTGAAAATGCTGAAATGCCCTGATAAACCGGGCTTCGGCCTTATACCTGTTCCGCAGGTTTTCCTCCATGTCTTCTACCCGGTCTACATTTTCCAGGAGAAGGTTACAACTTTTTATGCCCGCATAACGATCGTTCCACTCGCTTTTTATCCTTCCCAGGGAAGGGTCGTAGGTCCCGGCCGCCAGGGAAGCGGCACCTTCATTATCTCCCCTGCCGTTAAAGGCATTGTCGGAAAGCGCTTCGTTATAGAAAAACCGGCTGCTGGTATAAAGCTGTGAATAGGCCGTATTGAGCATGCTTTCGGCCCTTGCGGCGCTTGTCCAGTAATTTTTATCCGTAAACTCATCTTCGGGAGTCAGTTCAAGATCTTCACAGCTTACCATAAACAACAGTAACACTGCAAGATATTTTATTCTATGTCGGATTATTTTTTTCATCGGTCTGATTTTTAAAAACTGATATCTATACCAAGTCCGTAATACACCAGCGTAGGATAGGCCCTTCCGCTGTTAGCCCCGGAGTTTTCGAGCCTGTTGTTGAATTCGGAGAGTTCCGGGTCTACGAATTTCACCTTGGACAACGTAAAGAGGTTTTGTCCGGAAAAGTACAGGCGGTAACTCTTCATCCCCAGTTTTTCCGCAATTTCCGCAGGCAGGGTATACCCTATCTGAAGGTTTTTCAGGCGAAGGTATGCCCCGTCATACAGGTACATATCGGACCCGCGACGGAAGTTATTGGTATTGGAGGGGGAACCGTTATTGGCCAGCCTGGGATACCTGGCATCGGTGTTCTGCGGTGTCCAGTAATCCAGTTGATGGGTATACATGGTCATGCCGTAATTGTAGTGAAAAGGTTCTACCAGTTCGCCTCGTATCATCATAGTTCTTTTTCCGACGCCCTGGAGGAAAATGCTCAGATCAAGGTTCTTGAAACCGAGATTATAGGTAAATCCGTAAGTATACCTCGGGAAAGGATTGCCGAAGACAAATTTGTCATCATCATCGATAACCCCGTCCTTATTCACATCTACATAACGGTTATCTCCGGGAACAACGGTAAGTCCTTCCGGAACTGCTGCTCCGGATATTTCTTCGTAATTCTGAAAATACCCGTCCCTTTTAAGTCCCACATACGAGTTAAAAGGCAACCCTTCCCGCAACAATATCTGTAATTCCTCTACCTGGGTCAGTATCTCTTTTCCCTGAAAATCGAGTACCTTATTTTTGGAATCCCCGATATTGAAAGTAACGCTGTGACGGAAAAGCTCCCCGTAGTGCCGGTAGGTGGCACTTATTTCCCAACCGCGGTTTCCTACTTTCCCGGCGTTGAAATCGGGAAGACCCGTACCGTATACTCCCGGCACTGCGGGAGCTACCAGTATATCCGAGGTTACCTTGTCGAAATAATCAAAAGAAAGGCTCAGGGCACCATCCAGAAAATCCATATCCACCCCTGCATTAAAGGTAGCAGCCCTTTCCCACTGAATATCAGGGTTCGCAAAGTTAAACCCTGCCCCTCCCACGGCATCATTATTAAAACCATAGGCATTGGAAAATGTGAAATAGGTAGTCTGGTACTGGTAATTCCCCACATTCTGATTACCGAGAATACCATAAGAAGCCCTCAATTTGATATTCCCGAACTTATCCCGGTATTCCTGCATAAAATCTTCCCTGGTAATCTGGTATCCCAGTGTCATGGACGGGAAGAAGCCCCAGCGTTTTTCCTTTCGGAATTTGGAAGATCCGTCATAACGGAAACTGAATTCGGCAAAATATTTATAGTCGTAATTATATGATGCACGCCCGAAAAGGGAGTTCAGACTGTTTTTTGCAGATTGGTCGTTAGAGTTGTAGGAGTCGGTATCCACTATTACCGTTTCACCCGTAGGCGTCCCCAGATCGGGATCGGTATAGCGTTTGAGGATACGGGATTTTCTGTCGGAATGATTTTCGTTGGAGGCGCCTAACAAAACGTTTACATCGTGCAGATCTGCAAAAACCTTAGTGTACTCAGCAATAAACTGCGTATTGAGATCGAGGCTTTTATAGCTTTCGTCGTTGGTTTCCCTGGTGGCTCCGTAAACCCCCGAAGGCACGAAATCTACCTCTTTTGTCCGGCTGAACAGGTTATTGGAATATAACCGCCCTCCGAACACACCCCGGAGTTTGAAATTATCGGTGATTCGTAATTCGGCGCTGATATTCCCGAAAACGTCATCGTTATCGTATTTCCGGAAGCCACCCTGTTCCAGTATTCCGAGCGGGTTGAATTCCCGCAGGACATCATTGGTCAGGTAATTTCCTTCTTCATCTTTCTGCCTGTAGTAAAGAGGTACCCGGAAAGCATCTACCATAAGCGTACCGGTACTGGAAGAATGATCTGTAATCTTCTGTTTGGTATAGGCCAGCGTGGAAGTAAGTTTAAATTTTCCGTAATCGTTGGTAAGATTGATCCGGTAGTTATATCTTTCCATTCCCTTGGAGGGTCCTACGAAATTGCTTCTTTGGTCCATATATCCCAGGGATACGAGATATGTGGAATTTTCATTTCCACCGGATACGGATACATTGTGATTTTGCTGTAGCGCGGGCTTTATAATTTCGTCGGCAAACCACTCTTCATCACCGTTTTCACGGAATTGCCGTATCTGTTCGGCCGTAAAGACCGCCGAAGTCTCGTTGGAGTTCAGCGCCGCTTCGTTCCGCAACATGGCATTTTCGTAACCGTGAACGGGCTGTGTAAAATAATGAGGGGAATTGTAACCTACCAATCCGTTATAGGCTACGGTAAGGGGAGATTCCTTACTCCCTTTTTTAGTGGTTATAAGCACCACCCCGTTACTTGCCCTGGAACCGTAAATCGCTGCGCTACCGGCATCCTTCAATACGGAGATACTTTCGATATCCGCAGGGTTCAGGGCATTGATATCACCACCAACTATTCCGTCTATGACTACAAGAGGACTATTATCTCCGAGCGTACTTACCCCGCGTATATTGAGATTGAGTCCCGCTCCGGGTTCGGAATTTGTCTGTTGTATTACCAGGGCAGGGGATTTCCCCTGTAAGGCCTGCGTGGTATTGACCGACGAACGGCCCTGGAAGGCTTCATCCGCCACCTGGTCTACCGCACCGACTACCTGCGATCTGCGTTGTGTTCCGTATCCTATGACCACTACTTCGTCGAGCATGGCCGCGTCCTCCTGTAGGGTAACCGCTATGGAAGTCCTGCCGTTCACCGGGATCTCGAGCGACTTGAATCCCACATACGAAATAACGAGTGCGGCATTTTCATCTTTTACCGTAATGGAAAAATTGCCGTCAAAGTCCGACTGCGTTCCGTTATCCGTCCCTTTTTCCAGTACACTGGCTCCTAAAAGGGGAATGCCCTCCGCATCTGTGACGGTTCCGCTTACCTGTACGGGGTCCTGTTCCGTACCCCCGGAATCTTTTCCTTCCGGAAGCGATGATTTTTTTACGGGGACAGGTTTGAGTATAATATGGGTTCCTCTTATTCTGTAACCGATGAGTATATCGGAAAATAAACGGTCCAATACCATCTCTATGGCACCTTTCTCCACTTTAAAGGTGACCTTCCTTTCCAGATCTACATGCCTGGTCTTGTAAATAAAACGATAGTCCGTGGTAGATTCTATATGATCTATAACATGGCGTACTGTCATGTGTTCCGCGTCCAGGGTTATCCTGTTCTTCTGCGAATAGCCGTTGTTGGCATGTAATCCGCACAGGACAACCAAAAAAAACAGTACCGTAAGCCTCATCTTTAAGTCAAATTTAAACAAAGGGAATATTCTCCTCCGTCCATTCGGATGATTTTTCATACATTTAAACGTTTGGTTGTGGTTACTCTATTTTTTTAGTTTGATCACACATTCCAGGACCGGGAAATGAGCCACCATTTTCCGGTTTCCTATTTTATTGAAGTGCTGCAGTATTGATTCTTACTTCATGCGAAATGGATTTATACGGGTTAAACAATAGATTGATCGATATTCTTCTCAACGGATAAAGACCTTATTGTCCTTTATCTCAAAATTGATCTTATGTACATCGCTGAAAAAACTCAGCACGCTATCTATGGGGACTTCATTGAAAGCGGCGTTAAACAGTTCTTTCCCCAACGACGCATTGGTGTTCTCTATTTCCACATTGTAATGACGCTCCAGTTTTTTCAGGATATCGTCAAAGGGCATACTGCGGAAAACAAGTTCGCCGTTCATCCACGCCGTGTAAATACCGGTGCTTACTTCCGTTACGCTTATGGTTTTACCTGTATGATGCAGTGTCCCTTTATTTCCCGGGGCCAGTATGGTAGCCGAAGACGAATCGCTTTCCTGTAATGACATGGCCACGGCACCTTCTAACAGAACAACATCGGTAACCTCATCTTCAGGGTAGACAGACACATTAAATTTTGTACCCAGAACTTTTACATCCAGCGTTTCCGCATTGACAATAAAAGGGTGTTCCTTATCCTCGCTCACTTCAAAAAAAGCTTCTCCTTTCAGGGACACTTTCCTCTGGTCCTGTTTCGAAAAGCGAACCGGGTATTTTAATTCCGTACCGGCATTAAGATGCACTATGGTACCATCGGAAAGTTCTACACTAAAGCGTTTCCCGTAGGGTATTTTTAACGTATTGTACTCTTCTTCTTTTCCCGTCCCGTCCGAAGCATAACTCAGCAAATCCTGTTGCTGCATAGCCACCACGTTACCCTTTGTGCCGGTCAATTGTCCGTTTTTTGAGGGATCTATGGTCCGGGTCTGTCCGTTACCCAGGTCTATGGTGATGAACTCATTTTTAGGGACCAGTCCTTCCCTGTTCTCTCCGGAAAGAAAATACTGTTTGCATAAAAAACCGAGCCCCAGCAATACGACTGCCAAAGCTGCATACTTCAGTATTCCGGGGAACAGTTTTCTGACGGGCCCTGGTTTATGTCCTATTTCCTTCATAACCCGGGTTAAAGCCGTGTTTACATCATTTTTCTGAACGGCCAGGTTCAAATCGTGATCATCGCGTATATATTCTTCCAGGACCTTCCGGTTGTCGGGATTTTTTAACAGCTTGTAAAGCTGTCCTTTCTCCTCTTCGGTAATTGTCCCTGTAAGTAGTTTTGTGACAAGGTTTTTCAATGCTATAAAATTTATTCTTATATCCCTAATGCTTTAAATAATTAAAAAACCCTTAAAAGAATTAATTTTTTTTTAATATTTACAGCATATAATTATCAACATGCCGGAAAATTAATACAAGTACCATGAATGAATCAGAAGCGGTCAGAGCGTTAAAAAAGGACGACAAAGCGGCTTTCGGATATTTGTTCCGGTGCTATTACGATCGTCTGGTGGCGTATATTACTACTTACACTCACGACAAAATTCAGTCGGAAGACATTGTACAGCAGGCTTTTATTAATTTATGGGAAGACCGGATGAAGCTGGACCCGGAACGATCTCCGAAAAACTACCTCTACACCATAGCCCGAAACCGGTACATAGACAGTGTTAAGAAAGAGAAGAAATACAGTAAGCTACTGGACGAATTATGGGAAAAGGCCTTGCGGGAACGAATTACCGAAGACAGCGAGCAACTGGAAAGAAGGGCAGAACGTATAAAAAAGGTCATGGAATCCCTCCCTCCCAAATGCCGGGAGATTGTCCGGCTTAACAAAATGGAAGGAATAAAATACAAGGATATCGCTGTACAAATGGATATTTCCATAAAAACTGTAGAGTCACAAATGCGAATTGCATTTCAGAAAATCCGGGAAGCTTTTAAGGACGATCACCTGGTCATTTTTATAATGACCAGGGTTTTCCGCAAAAAGCGGAGGTCTACTTCAAAAAAGGTGTAATTCTTTCCGCCCATATCTCATAACCTTCATCGGTCATATGTATACCGTCGGTTATAAAAAGTTCGGGGCGGGGTTTGCCTTCTTCACTTAGCATGGAAGACCAGACATCGATAAAATAGAATTTTTCCTTCCTGTTACAATACTTTTCCACCCAACGGTTAAAAGCCTGGTATCTCTTTTTTCTGCCTACCCTTTCTCTGTCCAGTGAAGGCTTTACGGAAATAATGTATACCTCTGTTCCCGGAGTACGTCTGCGGACAGCCCGAAACAGTTTCTTAAAGTCCCTTTTTACCTTCCCTACACTTTTGCCCCACGCTATATCATTGTCTCCTTCGTAAAGGAACAGTCTTTTTACGGCGTGCCGGAAAACGAGTTCATCTGCATAATAAAGCACATCGCTCATCTGCGATCCTCCGAAACCCCGGTTCAAAAACCTGTAACCGGGAAAATAAGCATCCGGATCTGCCCACATCCGCACGGAAGAGCTCCCTACGATCAACGCATCGTAATCATTTATATTCAGGGTATCGTCCTGCCGGCCGAAAGCTTCGATATCTGTCCGGAAACGCCTTGCATCCTGCCCGAAGGAAAGCATACCGGCACATAAAAAAACACACAGTAAAACGTGTTTCATCTGTTCCTTTTTTATTTGCTTTTAATTGGTCTGATGTAATTCGCCATTGAACATTTCGTCCCGATAGTCCCGATCCCGATAGTTATCGGGATTATCGGGATCGGGAGGTATCAACTCAAATTGTTATGATTCATTTCATAACAGCATATTTCCTCGTCTTTTCCTTGTCATATTACAGAGCAGGAATAGAATATCCGTTGTGATAGGAAGCAGTAATAAGCTTATCGGCTTCCCTGTCATTAAAATTCTTTTTGGCTTCATCCCAGTAGATCTTTTTACCGGTCCTGTAGGCTATATTTCCCATTTGAGAGAATATGGCTATATGTGCTCCCGCCTCAATGGGGCAATTTAACAAGGATTTATCTCTTTTCCGGACGGCTTCGATAAAATTAGCTGCGTGCAGGTCCAGGCCGTCATCCACTTTTGCCTGAAACGGCACGGCTTCCATGCGATCTTTTTCCGGGATTACTTCCCAACCATCGCGATTGACCACCAGTGTTCCTTTGTTACCGATAAAGGCTACCCCGTGGTTGCGGCCGTAAGGACCACCGTCTATACCATTGGCATGTTCCCATTGTACGTTAAAATCGTCGAATTCGAATACGGTAGTAAGGGTATCCGGAGTTTCGGCGGCATCGTTGGGATATGCAAATTTCCCGCCGGAGGCCATAATGGATTTCGGTTTGGTAGCTTTCATTCCGAGCAGGGCATAATCCAGCATATGTACACCCCAATCGGTCATAAGCCCTCCCGCGTAATCCCAGAACCAGCGGAATTCAAAATGAAAACGGTTAGGATTAAAAGGTCTTTTCTCTGCCGGTCCCAGCCAGCTGTTGTAATCTACGCCGTCCGGTACGGGTCCGTCGGGCTTTACGGGAATACTTTTCATCCAGCCCTGGTATGCCCAGGCTTTTACCAGGCGTATTTCCCCAAGTTGCCCGGAATGAACAAAATCGACCGCATCCCGAAAATGTTTCTGGCTGCGCTGCCACTGTCCTACCTGTACTATACGATCATATTTCCTGCCCGCTTTTACCATAGCTTCACATTCGGTTATGGAATTACCGAGCGGCTTCTCTACATAAACGTCCTTACCTGCAGCACAAGCGTCTATCATTTGCAGGCAATGCCAGTGGTCCGGCGTACCGATCACTACGGCATCCACATCTTTTGACGCCAGTAAATCTTTATAGTTGTCATAGCCTTTAACTTTTATTCCCCGGTCGGCCAGTTCTTTTATCCGGTTATCCAAAACGCTTTTGTCTACATCACACAGTGCAGTACACTCGGCATCCGGATGCTTCAGAATGGCATTGAGATCGGCCCAGCCCATTCCTTTGATGCCTATGGCCCCTATTCTTATTTTTTTCTTCGGTTTGTCCGTAATCATGGAAAATGCGGAAGGCATTGTAGTGCCTATACCTACCGCTGCCGTAAATGCGGCGGATGTCCGGATAAAATTTCGTCTGGTGTTTTTCATTAAGATCGGTTTATTGTTGAACGAAAGGATACTTTTCATAAAACATCCCCTGTTTTTTCGTTTTTAAAAAATCTGAAAGGAAAACTAATTATAAAATGTAATAAATACAAATGCAAATCACATAATTAACAAATCTCAGTATATGACAAAATTAAATTTTGGCACTATTTGTCGAAAAATCAGTTTTACCCTAGCCCTAAAGCCTGGCCGGCCGGCAGGGGAACCTGATTTTCCTCATCCCGATGAATATCGGGACGAGGAAAATCCTGCGGAATTGAATTTTGTCATATACTAGATTAACGTGAGTTTGATTTATATCATGCAGAATAACAGGTGGTTACCTTAATCCCTGTCAGGTCGAGCGTAGTCGAGACCTCTTTTAGACATCATTCGGGCTTAAAAACCCCTCGACTACTCCCGATAACCATCGGGACGGGCCGACAGATACGTCATTATTAATTTATGCGGTTGCCAAAACGTTAATTCTCGAGGTGACAGCACTATTTTGACTCAAGCACCTTATAACCAGCATATTTGGTCTTGTCTTAAATCGAACTCACCTTAGATTAACAAATATAAAAAACAATATAGTATAACTGACAATATGATTGTGATGTAACATTTATCAATTTTTTATTGATAATTTTTCTACAAATACGTAACCAGTTACTTTTTTTCATATTTTTGCGTAACTGGTTACACATTTTACACCTTATGGATGATTTTTTAATTGAAATAGAATATGCCGGGCTGCATAGCCGCATTAAACGATTGAGTGATGCCCTCTTATACAGCACGAGAGATTTTTATAAGTCCGAAGGACTGGACATCGAGCCGAACTGGAACCTGGTTTTCCTGCTACTGCAAAAGCACGGGACAATGACCATAACCGAAATATCGGAAAAGTTGCAATTCTCGCATCCTGCGGTTGTAAAGATCATCAACAAAATGAAGAAAAAAGGGTATGTAGACACCCAAACGGATGAAGAGGATTCGAGGAAACAACTGCTCAGCCTGTCGCAAAAAACCCTGGACAAACTCCCGGTTTTCGAAGCGTATTGGGAAGCAGGTATACAAACCACAAAAGACCTCCTGGAAGACAGCCCGGATTTTGTGGAACAGTTGAAGAACATCGAAGAAAAATTAAATATGGAAAACTATAAAGAAAGGACTTTAAGAAACCTTAATGATGACTGAAATAATAGGATATATAGCTATTGGCACCGGTTTTTTTGCCATAACTAAAAAGGAAATGCGGACTTTCCGCGTGTGGCACCTCTTATCCAACCTGGTTTATATTGCCTATGGGGTACTTCTGGAAGCCATTCCTATTATGATTGCAGGTGTCGTTTTTTCTGTAATACATATTTTTCACCTTCGAAAACTGTACTGGCCAAACAGACAGATCCATAAGAATATAAGATGACGGGACAAACACAGATCGACTTTCATAAAAAAGGGCCCGCATCATTACATATGCCGGGCCCACTGTAAAAAACACATTCTAAAAATCAGCTATTCTTTTAACAGGCGGATATGGTAGATTCCTGCTGTCCTTGAATTTTTATGCGCTGCAAATTTTACGGTTATATAATTATCTCCCCCTGCTTTGAGGATTTCTCCGGGGATACGGTAATCTTCCTCATAAAGAGTATTTCCTTTTGTCCCGTCAGGTTTTACAGAGGCAAGCAGGTGATCGTTCACCAGGATATCGAACTCCCGGTCCTTATCTCCGCCGGAATATGTAATCCGGAGCACTTTTCCCTGCTTTTTCGCATTGTTCAGTTCGTAACTGAACCAGGCTTTTGAATCTCTCCAGAAACTTCCGTGGTTCATTCCGGTATTGGTTTCTTTACCCTGAAAATGATGCTCCGTTTCGGGTTGTTGTTCTCCCGTAGCCACCTGGTCGACAGTTCTTGCTTCAAGTTCCAGGTGTTTTTTCTCCTTCTCTCTTATAGCATCGAGTTTTCCATCCAACTCATCCTTCTCTATCAAGGGCCAGTAAATCATATATCTCGCATTGTGCACCTTATAAAAAGGGACTAGTTTCAGGCCTTTGTATTCCTCCGGATACATTAAACCGGACGTGGTAAAGGTCATTGGGTTTCCGGTTTCCGGACTTACTTTTGCCGCAGGGTCCTCATTTCCTTCGGCTACTAACAATGGCGCTTCATCTATAGGATATAGTTTACCATTGGCCACGTGCCCCATTCTGCTGTCATCGGCAAACAGGCCATCCAGGTCGGTAGTATCTGTTACCGCAGCCAGTACTATAGGTCCGTGTACAAATGAAGCCCAGCGTGAGGTACCTGTCTTTTCGGCTTCCAGGTATTCCGTAGTAGTATGCATAGGCAGGCTTACGGAAACTTTATCATCATTCTTCCAGTTCCGGTCTATAGCTACATAACCGGAAGCATCGGGTTGTATTTTTTGTTCTTTTCCATTGACTTTTATCGAAAATGCGCCCTCCTCTACCCAACCCGGATGCCGTACATATAACTTAAACCGGGTGGGTTTCTTTAATTGTAATGTGATCTGTGATCCTTCTTCGTCCGGGAACTTTGTCTGCTGAACCAGTTTGAGTTCTTTTTCCTTCCAGTCCAGTGACGAAGGGATAAAAAGATTAACGTAAATATCCGAACCGTTGTGTGCGTATATCAACTCACCGTATTTTCCGTGATTTTCCAGTCCGGAGCCCACACAGCACCAGAATCCCTCCTGGGGTTGGGAGTACACCCGGTAATGCCTGGGGCGCATCGGGGTAAAATAGACGAAACCGCCTTCGGGATTTTGGGACGAAAGAATATGATTGAACAATCCCCTTTCAAAATAATCTATATACTTTCCTTCGGGATGGGACAGAAAAAGCATTTTGGTAAGCCGTAGCATATTATATGTATTGCAGGTCTCCGGTCCCTGATTAGATGCTATCATTTCCGAAAAATCCCCCACGGGATGAAAATGTTCGCGTACGCTGTTCCCCCCGATGGACACACTCCGGTCTTTCACGACCGTATTCCAGAAAAAATCGGAAGCCTCTGCCCAATCCGGATTATTATTGAGTTCTGCGATACGTTCAAAGCCTATGACTTTGGGAATTTGCGTGTTGGCGTGAAGTCCGGTTAATTCATCTTTTTGATGTAACAGGGGTTCCAGTATTTCCCGGTGTGAAAATTTTTCTGCGAGTACGAGATATTTTTTATTCCCGGTAATTTCAGATACGTCGGCCAGGACTTCATTCATCCCCCCGTGTTCGCTTACCAGGAGTTCCTGTATCTGTTCGTCGGAAAGGCCGGAAGTAATATCAACAAGCCAATCGGTAAGTTTTACCAGTATTTCTTTTGCTTTGGGATTACCGGCAATTTCCCAGGCATCGCGTAAACCCGCAAACAATTTGTGGATATTGTACAATGGCACCCATTTACTGTTGAGCGAGAAACTTGCTGCTTCTATTTTTCCACCGGAAATCTCTTTCCACATTTTATTTCCGCCGGGAATGCCCCCAACATAACCGTTAGCATTGGCATCCTGGCACTCTTCCAGTTCATCGAGCATATAGGCCAGCCTGTTTTTCAGTTCTTCATTCCCGGTAGATGCGTACATCAAAGCCAAAGCAGAAAGATAATGCCCTCCTATATGGCCGTCCAGACCGGTATTTTCCCAGTTGCCATACCGTTCTGCCCTGGGTTCCAGCCCGGCATCTATACGAAAGGGTGCCAGTAACCTGTCTGCATCCAGTTCCAGGATATACTGCAAATCGGTTTGCTGTGCCCGGTAAAACGGGCCCGGAGCGAGTTTTACTTCGGAAAGTGCAAAACTCCGGAGGGATTGTCCCCGAACCCCGGTAAGACATAATATGCTCAGCGCCAACAGGCCATACTTTAGTTTCATTAGTTTGGTTTTATAAATAATGTAACAATGAACTCGTTTAAACTCTATTTTTGATTAAAGGTAATATATCCTTCATAACTTAATTCGTATCACACTCAGGGAATGTGCCGGGGCCGGGTAAGTAAAATTTTCACTGATCCGGAGGGACCTGGTTTCCGGGATCACAGTTTCCGGAGCTTCAAGGGTATTTTCGGCCACAGGATTCCCTGTGAGAAGAATACACTCCGCTTTTGCCTTTGAAATATCCAGTCCGGAAAGACGGATATCCGCCCCGAGTTCTTTTTCTTCCCCGTTTACTATTTTTATGATAATGTCCCCCGTTTCGGAATCCTTTACTCCCGATACCGCAAATGCATTTTTGTCTTTGTTCGTAATGGCCGAAACAACTTTTCCGGTAATGTTATGGAAAATTTAACCGGGAATATCGGTTTTAATATTCACCGCATATACCAAGGCACACAGATAGCTGCGAAGCGCTATCCCCCTTTTTTGCTCTCTGATTCTCTCATAAGTTAAAAGTTTTGGTTATCAGATTTCCCGAAGCATGGTGTGTTGCCTTTTCAAAAAATCCCGTGGTTAATCGATTATAAATGTAAATAAAACATTTATTAAAACAAAATTAAATGTAATTTTTACACCCTATAAAAATCAGAAAAAGATTTTACTGCCAGAAAATTAATAATCACACAATTATAGCAAAACTGTTTTAAGACTTATCTCTTGCCTCATTACTGCGGGGCAGACGGATAAAGAATCCCTGGTTTTCAGGATCGGTAAGTAGTTATCATTTCAAATAAGAGTTCACTAATGTCTGTTAAAAATGAATATGCGTTCTTTGAACTCCTTGTACCCCATAGCTTTCCACACTTTTTTATGACGTGACGATTTGAATGGTATGAATGGCACTCCCCCTGCTACCCCGGCAGGTACGGACAGGTTTTCAAAACTCTGCCTATCTTCGGAAGACCGGGGTACTCATCCTAAGCGCATTTCTTTTCCATACCCTCCTGTGTCAGTACCCACAGAAAAACACTCCGTTTCTTTCCGCTTTAAAGGCCGGAAAACGGTCATTTAAGGGATTGTGTATATGCCGAACCGGGTCCGGTATGCGGTTTACCTGTTCCCTTTTGCCGCTTACCGGCTTGCTTATGAAATCACATACAACTGCTTAAGCGGCTTACCGGGTTATATTTACGGCTTAAGGGAACGGGTGTGAAATCCTAAGAGATCCGGTTTGCGGCATACACAGTTCCGTTGACTGTTTACCGGGTTGCCTGTGAAATCATACGCAATTGCTCAGGCGGCTAACCGGGTTTCGTTTGCGGCTAAAGGAAATGGGTACGCGGCCTAAGGGATTTCGTTTGCGGCATACACAGTTGCGTCGACCGTTTACCCCCTAGCTTGTGAAATCACACGCAATTGCTTAAGCAACTAACCGGGTTGTGTTTACGGCTTAGGGTAATGGATATGAAATCGTAGGGGATCCTGTTTACAACAAACGCAGTTCCGTTGACCGCTTACCGGGTTGCTTGTGATATCATAAGCAATTGCTTAAGCAGTTTACCAGGTTACCTTTACCGCTTAAGGGGATGGGGACGAAATCATAAGGGATCCTGTTTGCTGCATACGTAATTATTTATGCCGCAAACGTAACCTGGTTCAGTGTATACACAATCCCTTAAATGGCAAAAACCGGCCCCGGATTATCCGGTCGGGGATACGATATGCCGGTCCCGTGACAGAGGCAGGCCCTTCTTTACAGGGAGGTTACCCGTCCTGAACTTGCCGGGAAGCCGGCAGTGATACCGTCTGTTTGACAGTTATGTTCCTACCGGTATCGCACTGGCAGAAATGCTTTTGGTTGTAACCCCGGGGTTTTACCGAACGCGGACTGCGAAGCCAGAGATATTCGCAATACCAGAAGGAGCGCACACCGTATCCGGATTTTCACAGTGATAATAGCCTGTTGCTCAACAGTAATAATACATGATAACCGGAGAGTGGATCGTTTAACTTACGAAACAGTACTAACTCCGGATACCT